>CALZAF010000065.1 GCA_945612775.1 uncultured bacterium
TTAAGCCCGTCGGCAACTATGGGGTTAGCTTGCTTTATGGCATCGATAGAAATTCCATAGAGCTTCGACAAACCATATAGAGTTTCGCCCTTTTCTACAGTGTGAGTCACAGCAGCCACTTTCTGTGTAGAAGGTTGGCTCTCATGACTATTGTCGCCAGCGTGTTTGTTGGCAAATGCATCAACTGGGAAGAATAATATCTGATTGGTCTTTAAGCCATCTTTAGCCGATGGGTTGTAGCGGATGATATCGTCTTGAGTGATACCATATTTCTTAGCCACGCCATATAGAGTCTCCTTTTTCTTCACCTTATGGTAATAGTAGCGCGTGTTGCCTATGGTTTGCGTAGGCATTGATAATTGTGCGCTAATGGGAAACGCCATGCTGCTGCAAAGAGCCAATGCTATAAAAGAATGTCGAAATCTCATTACTTGTGAGGTGTGATAAAATTATTAAATTAACAAAATGTGTGGAAAGAGTGGTTCGCGCACCTTAGGCATTCATAGCCTGGTCGAGGTCGGCAATTATGTCATCTACGTTTTCGATGCCAACCGAGAGGCGAATCAAGTCGGGAGCAACGCCGGCTTCCACCAACTGCTCATCGGTGAGCTGACGGTGGGTGTGGCTTGCAGGGTGCAGCACGCAAGAGCGTGCATCGGCTACGTGAGTGACGATGCTGATAAGTTTCAGGTTATCCATAAATCGCTCAGCATCTTCGCGAGTGCCTTTCAGACCAAACGACATTACGCCGCAGCTTCCGTTAGGCATATACTTCTTCGATAGTTCGTAGTATTTGCTGCTTGGAAGGTCGCAATAATTCACCCATGCCACTTTCTCGTTGCATTCGAGCCATTTAGCCACTGTGAGTGCATTAGAACAGTGGCGAGGCATGCGCAGGTGAAGGGTTTCGAGTCCTATGTTGATTAGGAATGCGTTGTGAGGCGACTGAATTGACCCCAAATCGCGCATAAGTTGCGATGTGGCTTTGGTGATATAAGCAAGACGTCCGAATTTTTCGGTATATGTAATGCCGTGATACGATTCGTCGGGGGTGGTGAGACCTGGGAAACGGTCGGCGTGCTTGGTCCAGTCGAAATTACCGCTATCTACGATAACTCCGCCCACTGTCATGGCATGGCCGTCCATATATTTTGTGGTAGAGTGAGTAACGATGTCGGCGCCCCATTCGAATGGTCGGCAGTTGATAGGGGTGGCAAAAGTGTTATCGACAATTAGTGGCACACCGTGCTCGTGAGCAACCTTGGCAAACTTTTCAATGTCGAGCACATTGATGCTTGGGTTGGAGATGGTTTCCCCGAATAGAGCCTTGGTGTTGGGCTTGAAGGCTGCAGCAATTTCTTCCTCTGAAGCGTCAACGCTCACGAATGTTGTCTCGATGCCGAGTTTGCGCAGTGTAACGTTGAGCAGATTGAATGTGCCGCCGTAGATTTGAGCGCTGCTCACTATGTGGTCGCCAGCTTCGCAGATGTTGAATAGGGCATAGAAGTTGGCTGCCTGGCCCGATGATGTTAGCATGGCGCCTACGCCGCCTTCGAGTGCAGCAATCTTAGCAGCCACAGCATCGTTGGTTGGATTTTGTAGGCGAGTATAGAAGTAGCCCGACTCTTCGAGATCGAAAAGCCGACCCATTTGTTCGCTTGAGTCGTATTTAAAAGTTGTGCTTTGATAGATTGGGAGAATTCGAGCTTCTCCGTTGCGTGGTGTGTAA
Organism: uncultured bacterium; assembly: GCA_945612775.1. Taxonomy (GTDB): domain Bacteria; phylum Bacteroidota; class Bacteroidia; order Bacteroidales; family Muribaculaceae; genus SFTJ01. The sequence continues at coordinate 1,730 of CALZAF010000065.1, forward strand.
CCAGCTTGTACACACATAGTTTCTTTTTTCATTGTCGTATATTTGTATTATTTTGATATTTCTAATTTGGGTTAACTACTCGTTCGCCAAGTTCTTTTGCAAGCGCCTTACGGCGGTCTTGCAGTTCGGCGAGTTTTGCCATCACTTCCATCACTTTTTCGGTGTCGGAGGCTTGTGCAAGCAGTCGCTCGTTGGCGCTAATTTCGAGCGTGATGAGCTCGAAGCGCAGATTATAAATGGCATCTTGCACCAGCGTGTCGAGGTTGTCGAACTCGGTCTTTACGTTGGTAAGTTGGGTGTGGATTTTACTCAACTTAAATGGCTCGTTTACGAGACTTAGACTGGTGGAGCGAATCTCTTTGTCGGGGTGATTGCAGAGATATTGCTCGAAGTAAGTCTTTCTGAAATTCTCGATTTCAAGTTCGGAATCTCGTTCTATGATGTTGATAAGGCGCTTCTCCTCGTTCTCGATGGTGGCGATGTCGTAGTTTTGCTGCTTGATTTGCTCTATTCCTTCTTGGAAGTTCTTTTTCTTCGAGGCTTCGACTTGGTTTTCAAAGTCTGCCAAATCGCTGTAGAAGTCGTTGAGCAGATTCTTGCCGAGATTGAATATTTTTATGTAGATTGGCGACGATAGGTTCAGGTTGATGGCGCTGAATTCGCTATCGATATATTCGATAAGCGTGAGCGGTTTTGTCTCCGTCTCGCTGAAATACACCATGCCATATTTGGCTATATATCGCACCAGTTCGCGTTCTTTGTTCACAATGTTGCTGTTGCTTTCGGCAGCAAAATTGCTGTTGATGGCATCGAGCAGTCCAGATGGTTCGCTTCCTAACGAGTCGAAATCATCGGTAAAGAGGTCGGCTGGAGGCAGATTGCTGGGGTTAGGTTCTGCGTTGCCCTGATTCTGGTATCTCTTGCGAAACTCGGCTTGCTGCTTCTGCTTCATCTCCTCTTCGCGGATTATGAACTTCTCTTTCTGCACGTCTTGAAGCACTGAACTCTCGTTGATGTGGAATAGTTGGCTGCACTCTTTGGCGAGCGCAGTGTGAACTATTGGATTAGGAATCAGTGCTATTTTCTGTATTATCTCCTTGGTGACTTGAGCGCGACGGATAGGGTTGTTGAGTTGGCCTTCGAGGCGAGTCTTGAGATAGAATTGCACGAGCGAAATGCTGTTGTCTGCCAAGAATTTCTCGGCTTCGTCGTGCGAGAATCGTCGTGCGAAGGCGTCGGGGTCGTCGCCTTCGGGTAGTAGCACTATGCGTGGCACTATGCCCAGAGGCAAGAAGTGCTGCAGTGCAACCTCATTGGCGTGAATTCCGGCAGCGTCGCCGTCGAAGAGTAGAGTGACGTTGCTCGTGAATCGGCGAATCACGCACGCTTGACCGTAGGTAAAACCAGTGCCCAAAGGTGCAATGGTGTTGGTAAACCCTGCTTGATGCATCGACACCACGTCGGCATTACCTTCCACGAGAATGCAATAACCCTTGCTGAGAATTGATTCTCGAGCCTGATATAGTCCGTAGATTTCGTTACCTTTGGTGTAGATTGGGGTGTCGTTGGTGTTCTTATATTTTGCTATTTCCTTATCGTTGCGCATAGTGCGGCAGCTAAATGCCACTATCTTTCCCGCAAGGTTGGTAATGGGGAAGGTGATGCGCTCGTGGAAACGGTCGTAGGCAGGGCGGTCTTCATACTTTACGCCTATGCCGGCTTTAACTATGGCATCTTCGCTATAGCCTTTGGCAACGAGCATCTCGATAACCTTATTCTCGGTGCGGTCGGGCGAGTAACCGAGCCCGAAACGCTCGATGGTCTGCTCAGAGAAACCGCGCGACTGCGTGTAGTAGGCGAGAGCCACGTTTCGTCCAGTGGCAGTGTCGAATAGTTGCGAACGATAGTATTGGCAAGCTTCGCGATTGATGTCGTAGAGCGTTTCAGCTTCGCTCTTGGGTTGGGTATAATCCACGCTTATACCGCACATTTGTGCTAAGAAAAGCAGCGCCTCATCGTAGTTGACGTTGAGAATGTCGATAACAAAATCTATGGCAGTGCCTTTCTTGCCGCAGTGCGAGCATGTGAAGGTGTTGTTAGAAGTGTCGATAAATAGCGAAGCCATCTTGCTGTCGCAAAATGGACAATAGCCCGCGAAATTATCGTCGCGGGGGGTTAGATGCGAAAACATCTCCACAACATCGGAGATCTTCGCACTCTTTATGATGCTATTTTTTGTCTTTTTGTCGAACATCTCTATTCGTAGCTAAATGGTTTGATTTTAGCCAATTCGCCGACCAATATCTCGGGCTTAATCTTTGATATTTGGGCAAGCACATCGATGTAGATTTGCTTGCTGGCTTCGTCGCGAATCGATTTGATGGAGAAAAGAGTGTTGTGGATGGCTCGCACGAGTTCGCTGCTGTTTGTAGCCCTGCCAATAAGCGTTTGTGCCTTGAATGTGATGCAGTCGATGCGGCTGCGAAGTATCTTGGCGCGGAAATCTTCGGCGTGAATAGAAGAAAGCACAGCGCTAAGCGAATGCGCTGGAGCGCAGTCGTAGCAGAACACATTGATGCCTTGTGGCAGAAGCGAATCGGTTAGTTTAAATCCTCTATTCAGCGACTCTTGGCTATTGCTGCTCGTGATAATGGTTATTGAGTCGTCCTTAACTTGCTTGGCAAGGTCGTTAGCCACATATCGGTTGATAAATTCACCCACAGGGGCAACCGTGTTGGTGAAACCAGCCTGATGCATCATAATAGCGTCGAAAGGATTGTCAACCATATAGCACGATTTCTCCTTAGAGATGCTGCTGTTGGCTTGAAAATGCGCGAATAATGCATCTTTAGGTGTGAAAATGGCGCTTTGACCTGTGAAGTTTGCAAAGGAGGCGTTGCCGGTATTGTCGATAGGCTGGTAGGCAAATGCCACTTCCTTGCCTGTCTTGTTCATTACCGGAATTACTATGCATCCAGCCATTACGTCGCGCATGGCGCCGTCGATTGGGGCAACCAATCCAAGGTCGTTGGCGTGCGAGATGCTATAGCCGGCTTCGGTAATGGCATTAACGAGCGATAATGTGGATTTATCAGCGTAGCCAATGCCGAAACGGCTTATCGAAGCCTGACTGATGCCGCAATCGTTGAGAAATTGCAGAGCCTGATTTGACTCGGGCGTGTCGGCAGCAAGGGCGTTATGATAATGTTTGCTTGCGAATGTGCACAGGGTGAGGTAAGTTTGACGACGATTGCGCTCAGCCATCTGTTCTTCGCTCACTTCCACCTCTTTTACCTCGATGTGATACTTATTGGCGAGATGCAAAAGCGCCTCGCGATAGGTGAAATTGTTGAGATTCATCAGAAAACTAATGGGGTCGCCGCCGTTGCCGCAGCCAAAGCAGTGGCAGAAATTCTTAGCCGGCGATACGATGAACGAAGGCGTGCGCTCGTTGTGGAAAGGGCATAGCCCCTTATAGTTTGCCCCTGAGCGGCGCAAACTCACATAATCGCCCACCACATCCACAATATTGGCGGCATTTCTTATATGTTCCACAGTTGCCTGATCAATCATATACTAAATCAATTTTTGCACACATTCTTGTAATTTACAAATTTACAAAAAATATTACAATAATAAGAGCATTCATCGCCGGATTGTGTGAGGTGAGAGTATTTTAGAAATTTTTAAGCACCTTCGTTGTGAAAATTATCGGTATAGACGCGAAAAAAAGACTGCTGCCGGACAATCGGTAGCAGTCTTTATGAGTTTTGCTTAAACAGTGTTTATGCTTTATTAGCGGAGAGCGTAGTTGCTGCTCTGTGCCACTTGTTGATAAGCGTAAACGCCAGCTTGTGAAAGTTCGATGGTCTGGAAGTCGCCAGAAGGGGTAATCATGTTAACGTGAGTGTCGTCAACGAAAGTCATGAACTTGCGAGATTCGCCGCCTGCGTTAATCGACCAAGAGTTGTCGTTAGCATCGAATGCGAAGCGAACTTCAGTGTTGTCGCTAAGGTTCTTAATGGTGTAGCCCTCAGGATCTTGCTTAACGAGGTATTTGGCATCCTTGCCGTCGATTACCTTAGTGTCGTTTTTAGCCACTGGATTATCGCCCGACCAGAACTCTATGGTGTTGATTACTAAGATATCAGCAATGCTTGTGATTTCATAGACTGGAAGAATCCAGAATGCCACGAACACGAGTTCGTTAACGAATTTGCTACCAACTTCACGGTTCCAGTCCAAAACCTTATTGGTTAGGGCAAAACTTCCGATGCATGAACTGAATGACATTGAACATGCCAATGTAAGCGCAATTGCAATAGTTAAATAAGACTTTTTCATAATAAAAACTTTTATTGAGGTTTAATTACGATGTAAAGATAGTATTATTTTTTTATTTTTGAGCAATAAAGAGAATAATAATGCGACACATTTGATACATAGCTCACAGTTTGGCGGCCACGGAAGTAACCGTTGCGGCACACACTGTCGTTGTAAAATTGCGGATTTGCCTTCATCAAAAGAGCCTCTTGTACGTTGTTATTCCACACTTTAGGGTCTTTGTGATACTTTTCGGCGAGAGCTATAGCGTCGAGAATGTGGCCTATTCCGGCATTGTAGGCTGCCAAAACAAATTTTAGACGCTCGTTGGGGTCTTCAACTCTTTTTCTCAAAATTCGGTCGAGCGTTTTTATGAGTTCTGCAGCCACACCTATATTAAGGTTGGGGTCTTCGATGTTTTCGATAGATAGTCCGTGAGCTTTGGCTGTGCGGGGCATAATCTGCATAATTCCGCGGGCACCAGCCCACGAAACCACGTCGTTGCTGAATTGCGATTCCACCCAGCCTATGGCTGCAAGCAGTCGCCAGTCGATGCTGTTTTTCTGTCCGTGTTGGCGGAAATAGATGTCGTAGTCGGAGATAATGCCGTGCTTTGCCGAGATGATAGATTTTGCGTCAGAGAGCATAGCGTCGGTGGCTCCCGTCTTGCTCATTTCGAAGTAACGGCGAAGCATAAGCTTGTCGGCGCTGCCGCTTTCGGCGAGGCTGCTCCATGCAGTGATGCTATCAGCGAGAGCTTGGTTGCCCAAACTTACTGCCCACGATGCGCGCTGCGGAAAGCTAACTTGAAGGTTGATGTCGATATTGCGATAATACGTCTGGTTGATGAGCGCAATGTCACTATTAACTACGGTAAGTGGAATGTCGCCGTTAGCCACGCGTTCTATAAGGTCTTCGGCAGTGATGGTGTCTTCGCGAAGAGCGTGTATGCGTATTCCCCCGCCTATTTCTTCGTCGAGGTTGTGTAGGCGTGCTTCATATTTTGACTTATGCTCTACATATATATCCTTATCAATTAGCTGTATAACGTCGGTAATTAAAGTATCACTTTTAGGTTGTACAAGCACCTGATAGGTGATGTTTTCACTACCGCAGTTAAGCACCTGCTTGCGGTATTCGCTTGTGATGGGTACTTCGTAGGCTATAACGTCTATTTCGCCGCTGTCGAGCATGGCTATAAGTGCCTGCAGGTTGCTTTTGATGTAAAAGCGGGTCGCTATGCCTTTGGCTTTTGCAAAACTGGTTATACGGTCGTATTCATATCCCATGGTATCACCACGGAAAAGGAAAAACGATGTGGGGCTGTAGAGCGTACCCACGCGTAGAGTGTCGGGGATAGTGCTATTGTGGCTCGCAGTGTCATCGCCAACCATTCTATTGCATGAAGCAATAGATGTGATGATAAATAACACTATGAGCCACAAAAGTTTGCGCATATATAATTGAAGTTATAGTTTATGCTTTGTATTATTCGTATTCGAATGTGCCTTTTTCCGAAATGATAGTCAGTCGGTTGGCTGGAGCATCGCTAACTCGGCCCACAATTTGAGCATCGATGTTGAATGACTTGGCAATATCGATAACTTCTTGAGCCTTTTCGGGACGCAAGTAGATTTCCATACGGTGACCCATGTTGAACACCTTGTACATTTCCTTCCAGTCGGTTCCCGATTGCTCTTGAATCAACTTAAACAACGGAGGCACAGGGAATAGATTGTCCTTGATGACGTGCTTGTTGGTCACGAAGTGCATAATCTTGGTCTGAGCGCCACCCGAGCAGTGAACCATACCATGTATGTCGCTGCGCATAGTGTCGAGCAATTTCTTGATTACCGGAGCATAGGTGCGAGTTGGAGAAAGCACTAATTGACCGGCGTTTACGTCAACGCCCTCTACACTATCGGTTAGGCTCACGTTGCCCGAATATACAAGTTCGTCGGGCACTTGAGGATCGAAACTTTCGGGGTATTTCTTGGCAAGATATTTCGCGAATACGTCGTGACGAGCCGAGGTGAGGCCGTTGCTGCCCATACCGCCGTTGTACGACTTTTCGTAAGAAGCTTGACCGCACGATGAGAGTCCCACTATCACGTCGCCGTCGGCGATGTTTGCATTATTGATTACGTCGCTGCGCTTCATGCGGGCTGTAACGGTGCTATCAACGATGATGGTGCGCACAAGGTCGCCAACGTCGGCAGTTTCGCCACCTGTAGAGATGATGTTCACACCAAGTTCCTTTAGCTCGTCGATAAGTTCTTGCGTACCATTAATGATGGCTGCAATCACCTCGCCGGGAATGAGGTTTTTGTTACGTCCGATAGTTGACGATAGCAGGATATTGTCGGTAGCGCCCACACAAAGCAGGTCGTCGATATTCATGATAAGCGAGTCCTGAGCAATGCCTTTCCATACGCTCATGTCGCCGGTTTCTTTCCAATAGATATAGGCGAGCGACGATTTAGTGCCCGCGCCGTCGGCGTGCATGATGTTGCAGTAATCGGGGTCGCCGCCAATGATGTCGGGAATAATCTTGCAGAATGCTTTAGGGTATAAGCCCTTGTCGATGTTCTTAATGGCGTTGTGCACATCTTCTTTCGATGCCGAAACGCCACGCATGTCGTACCTTTGATTGCTCATAAGAGATATATACTTTTTTATATTGTTACAATAAATTCAAAAACATAAGGTAAGCCAAAGTGGCAGGAGCCACAAGTAGTAGGCTATCGATACGGTCGAGTATGCCGCCGTGGCCTGGCATAATATTGCCCGAATCCTTCACGCCCACGGTGCGCTTGATGAGGCTCTCAATAAGGTCGCCTAAAGTGGCAGCTATCGAAACTATAGCTCCGAGCACAGCCCATTGCAACCAACCGTCCTGGATATACAAATTGACGGCTGCCCCTGCAGCGATGCAGAATATGAAGCCTCCGAAAAATCCTTCCCACGACTTTTTGGGCGATATGCGCTCAAACAAGCGGTGCTTGCCTATGCTGCATCCCACGAGGAATGCGCCGGTGTCGTTAATCCAGATTAGCGCAAGCATTATCAGCGCCAATACGGGAAGAACAGAATAGATGACGGCAAGAGCTGCCATAGGCAACGCCACATAGCAGATGCTGAAGAAGGAGTTTGCCCATGAAGTTATAGGAGATTCTTCTTTAAGGTATAGCCCCGACACCATGCGCGCTATGACGAGAATCATAGGGCAGAGCGATGCTACCTTAATTGAGACGTCGAGATTGGACACTGCAAAAGTGGCAAAGAAAATTGATAGACCGGTGAGCATATCTAACATTGCCACAATCGGCTTTTGACCCTTGCTGGCGATAAGGCGATTGCTCTCACTCATTGCTAAAAGCAAGAGCACAGCAAAGAAAGCCACAAAAGTGTATTTGCTTACGAGAATCGAAGCAATGATTAGAGCCACATATACGGCTCCTGAGAGAGTTCTGATAATTAAATTTTTCACTCGAGTAGTTATTTGTTACCGTTCTACAAAAGTAATGATTTTTTCTTGATGCAACAACCAATTACTTAATAATCTAACTACAAAATGCAGGGAAGCTAATATAGAGAGGCTTAGTGTGCATCACAGCGACGCGCTGCGGGGGTGGCTTAGATGCTTCTTATTGGCGAAATAACAGAAAAGGATAGGCCGACATGATGCTGCGCCTATACTTTAATGCTATTTTACTTGGCTTTGAAAGTGTGGGTGGCTACAACTGCGCCGGTGCTTACGTTATGCACCTTAACCACGAGCTGCTTATTCTCAACTACGCCCTCGATGACGGTAGGGAACGACTTTTTGCCTTTCAAGTCGGGTCCGCCGCCTACTATTTGCGCCCATTTTCGGTCGCCGTCGGGAGCATCGAAGCGATATTTGTGCTGGTGAGCAGTGATGATGAGCTGGCATCCGGCTTTTTGAAGTAATGGAGTCCAAAGTTGAGCGCAAGTGCGCTGCCAGATGGCGAAGTCGTGGGTATATGCCGGGTCGTAATCCTTAGGAGCCACGTCGCCAGGATTGCTCTTTGGGTTGCTGTCGAACAGCGGAATATGGCAAAATGCCACGAGGAACGGTGCCGAAGCTATCTCTTTCTGGCGCAGAGCATCGCGTAGCCATGCCACTTGAGCTTTGCGATAGGCATCGCTATTGAATAGTCCGGCAAAAAGCGGATTCGTATCGAGCTTGTCCTCACATGTGTCGAGTCCAATCAGAGCCACATCACCCATGCGCACAGCGAAGTTTCGACCCAAATCCCAGTCGCGGCTTAGGCGTTCTTCGGGCTGACGATACATCCACACCTGCTCGAGGTGGCGGTTGGCAAGTCCGCGAAGGTCGTGGTTGCCGGGGCAGAATAGATATGGCGTGCTGGCAGCATAGCCTTGTCGTGAAATCTGAGGTTTCAGGAAGATTCGCTTTTGCGAATCGATGGTTTCTTCGGTGTTGCAAGCATCGCCGTTCCATATCACGCACGAAGGTGCCAGTTGCGCTATCTTCTTAGTCAGAGCGTCGAAGGTTTCCCAGTAGGCGTGAGTGTCGTTGATTACGCAGAAGTGCGGCTTGGCATCCTTTCCGGCAGTGGTGAACGAGTAGATAGTGGGGTCGGTTACCGATTCCAATATCTTCATGCTGTAACCGCCGCCATAGCTGATGCGGTCGGCACCGATGCGGTAGTAATACTTTGTGGCAGGTTCGAGTCCAGTGATTCGCACGCGCACAATGTCGCTATTCATGTCGGTAACGCGATATCCGCCACTTTTCACCTTTATGGCGTCGCTTAGGTCAGGCTTCAAACCGTATTCTACATAGCCGTTAGCCATATCTGTTACGCTGAATGCTACGCAAATGCTTGTGGCTGCATAGTTTTGCAGCATCGGAGCACTGTCGATAAGGTTTGCCTTATCGGATTTCTCTTCATCTTTTGGTGCAGGCGTTGATGTGGCGTTGACGTAAGGAGTTACGCCTATTGCCGCTGCTGCGAGAGCCGATGATTTGATGAATTTCCGTCTATCCATAATTGTTAAAATGTGGTTTATGTGTAAATTAATCAATATCTATATTTGTGCTTTGCGATTCCTGCGGAACGACCATAGCCGAGAATATGTGAAGCGAGGATTTGGGTGCCGATTGAAATTTCTTCGATGGCGCCCACTTGTGCGAGGCTTGGTCGGGCGCAAGCCCCACGCAGTACGATCCGGTTTTACTATTAATCTGATCCACAATCTGCATAAGCTTGTTGTGCTTATTGAGATCGACCTCCGCAAACAGGTTCTGCTGAACGGCAGTGCAAGGCCTTATGCCCGAGAGCAGCACGCCAGCCTTCTTGTAATTCACGCCGGGGCGATATATGTTGTTCATTGCCATAACGGCATATTTCACAATCTCGAGAGTGCTCGACGAGGGTGTAGGCAGTTTTATTTCGCACGAATTGCTGTAATATGGCTCAGTTTCGCTGAAGCGGTCGCTCGCCACAAATGCCGTTACCGACGATGCGATGGAGTTTTGCGAGCGAAGGCGCTTAGCCGACATACTGGCAAACGACACTATGGCATCGTTAAGGTCCTGTTTGCCGCTGATGGTCTTGCCGAACGAACGCGATGTCATAATCGACTGATGCGCAATGGTGGCGGCGCTCATAGCCGAGCAATCCTCGCCTTTGAGCTCGCACTGGGTGCGGTAGCCTGTTACTGTGTATCGTCGGCGCACAAATACCGAAGGCATGCGCACAAAGTCGAGAGCCGTATTTATGCGTTGCGATTTTAGCGATTCTGCCGTCTGCCGTCCGATTCCCCAAACATCCCTGACGGGAAGCATGGCGAGTTGCATCTCGATGTCGATTTTGTCGGTTAGGGCATACACATTCTCGTTGAGCGTTCGCTTCTTCTTGGCGAGATGCGAAGCTACTTTGGCAAGAGTGCGGGTGGGTGCAAACCCTATGCTCACGCTTATGCCGGTGTATTGATAGATTTTACGGGTGAGCATAAGCGCAAATTCTGTATTGCGCTCATCGTCGCCGTATGGCATGCGGAAGAATGCCTCGTCGATGGAGTAAATCTCTATTTTCTCCACATGGTGGCCCACAATCGACATTATTCGCGCCGAAATGTCGCCGTAAAGTTGGTGCCGACCTGAAATCATTATCACCTTCGACGCATCGGTGTATTCCTTTATCTTAAATGCCGGGCAACCCATGGGAATGCCCAAATCCTTAGCCTCATAGCTTCGAGAAATAACGCAACCGTCGTTATTCGACAGCACCACTACGGGCTTGCCCCAAAGCGCCGGGTTGAAGGCACGCTCGCAGGTGGCAAAGAAGTTGTTGCAGTCGATTAGTCCGTATATCATGGGTGGCGGTTGAAGCTAAGGGTTAAAGCATTGGGGGTTAGCGTAGCGTATTTTTAATAATGTGGCTCACAACGCCCCAAACCTGAAAATTATTTTCTTCGGTGATGCGAATGGCAGGAAAATTCGGGTTCGACGGCACAAGGTAGATGGCATCATCCTTGATGGCTATTTTCTTAACGGTGAAGTCGCCATCTACAAAGCACACGGCAATGCATCCATCGTGAGGCGGGAGCGACTTGTCGATAATGAGGATGTCGCCTTCGCTGATTCCGCTATCTATCATCGAGTTTCCCGTAACCCGTGCGCAGAAAGTGGCTTCGGGAGTGCGAATCAGTTCGCTATAAAGGTCGAAAGTGTCGCCAAAAAGGTCCTGAGCCGGACTCGGAAAGCCAGCCTGTATGCGCGAACCGAAGGAAGCCAAACGCAAGTTTTGGGCATTCTCGATGTTTTTTATTTCGATTTCATTATTCATAATGGCAAAATTACAAAAAAACTGGGACACTTTGCTGCAAAAGTGCCCCAGAGGAACGATTTA
>CALZAF010000066.1 GCA_945612775.1 uncultured bacterium
CAAGTTCAGTTGCAGTATCTTCATATCCTCCAGGGCCAGCAAGTTCTAAGTGATCGCCTCCATCTTGAAGCTTACCTGCATGACGAATAGTCAATACGAGCGACTTGCCATCAGCACTCGGCTTTGCCTTTATTGCGTTATAGGTAAGAACTGTACCATCTTCTTTGATAGACATTGGGAAGTTATTCAAAAGGAATGGATATGCTTCTGCATCATCGCCTTCGTTTGCATCAATAGTAAATTCAAAATTGTCTTGTAACCATACAGCTTTTGCTTCTCCAGCATTTGGGGCAGTAATGGTCTTGGTAGCCTTAAATGTATATGTGCCAGTGAAATCTGCACTTTCAGCAACTTCAGCATTAGGATCTACATTGATAGTCACCTTAACGTTCTTAATGTAAATAGCGTTCCATGCACTCTTAAATCCCAATTGCATTACGCCATTGCTCGGTATAGAAGCGAAATTCTTGTTTGGCTCGCAAGTTTTATCTTTGTTTGTACTGAATACGACATGAGTCCACTCTTCTGCAACAAACATGTGAGAAATTTGGTTTTGTTCCGAACCCATAACTTGCTGAATATACACAAAATCACCACCTCTTCCTGCTGTATTTTCAGCATAAACATCAAATTCCACAGTGATTTCGCCATCAACCGATGCACTTAAAGCCAAAACTGGAGAATACAAATATACTCCTGTTCCAAGTCTGATAGAGCCACCAGCCGATTGTGCCGAAGCAGCTGTCCAACCTGGTTTATGAGTGTACTCTGGCTTGATTGCGCCATCTTCCACAATGGCTGTTTCAGTGTCAGGGTTACCAACTTCACCTTTTGTCATAAGGCTGAAATCTTCTTCGAAGACCACCTTTTCCACAGTTTCCTGGGCGTTTGCAGCGAACAATGGCAATGCCAATGCTGCAATCGAGAGTAATTTTTTTACCATAAAAGTTTAGTTTAAATTGTTTAATAAAAAGTGTTTTGTTGTTATCTCATATAAGCCCGGCGCGTTGGGAATGAACCGTCAGCGCCGAGCCGATTTTTTTATTCTTTTACGGGCGAACTTCCTTATAAGCCACATCCACCACCTTGCCGAAGCCCGAGAATTCGCATCCTTCTTCGAGCGTTAGTGTGGTGCCCGGCGACATGGTCTTATAGAATCTCACCTTGCCATCTTGGGCGCTGCCGTCGTAAGAACCTACCACGAGGTTGTACTGGCGAGCCACAAACTTAGCCGCGGTCTCTTCGTCCATCTTCTTGGTTAGAGTGCCTATGCCGCCTGGATTGTCGTAGGTGCAGAACTTAATAAGCGTAACCTCTTCGTTAGCAGGCAGTTCAAGCGCCAATACGCAAGCGCCAGAGCCAAGGTTATAGGCATAAACCTTATTCTTATAGGCATAATATATGGTCTGATATTGCGAGTGAGCCGCAAATTTTGTAGCCTTGTCGAAATCGGGCTTATTCACATTGTTCCAACAGCCCTCCTGCTTGAAAGTCTTGTCGGAAGCATTGATTGAATAGATGTGGCGTTTGCTGCCGTCCTGCATAAAGCAATATACTGCGCCATTAGAGAATGCAGTTCCCACCATCGCAAGCAAATCCATGTTTCCGGTGTTGAAGCTGAACAGCTTATCAGCCGGGTCGGTAAGCGGATAGAGGGTCTGCTTCATAGCAGCCACGCGATCGCCGTCCCATCCCACAAATCGGTGGTTATCGATGTCGAAGAGCAGCGCAGCGCCGTAGCCTGCAAGTGCTGTAGATCGGGTAGCGCTTGTGCCCACAAAGGGTGCTACGCGATATTCTGGGTCTTTAGCACGCTCCGAGGTGTTGATAGGGTCTTCGAAAGCGCCGCCACCGGTGTCCCATGGATTCCACACAAAGGCATTACCCTCGAGCGACACAGCTATCACAGCATCTGCCGTAATGAAACTGCTGCAAGGCACAGCGCGGAATGTCACCATATGGTCGTCGGGAAGCGACACGAAGTGCGAAGTCTTCAATTCATAGGCATAACCGTTGATGGTTAGGTAGGTGTTGTTGAGCAAGAACGCATTGTCTTCGCTCATTAGCACTATTTTGTCGCCTATAGTGCCGCGCGCATTGTAGAATGTGCCCAACGAGCGGGCATTGTGCAGCGGTTCGATGTCGGTGCAGAGGTTGATGTCGTAAACGGGCATCAATCGGTCGATGGTGAGGCACGAAATCATGTCGAGGCGCACGCGATTGTCGTCGCCGTCGTTGCAGAGCACCATCCATCCTTCGGAAGTGCTCACCACCACCTTCACATCTACCACAGAGCTATATCGCACCCCTGTGCGGTTGTCGGTCACCGAATACCAGCACACATGGTTTCCGATGCCGAGGGTGGCAAGCAGATATATGTCTTTAGTACCTTTTTCATTGAGTTCCACCCACTTGCCATCGCTGTTCTTATATTTAAACGAGAAGCTAAAGTTGGGGTTCTCGTTGGTAATCTCGCCTTCAATCGACGAGGTTATCACAGGCTTCAGGTCGATATACTCGGCATTTGCAAGCACAGTCACCGATGTGGGCATATCGATGGTCACCACCGCACGCTCTTCGTAGGTGTAGTTGCCCTTATCGTCGGTACACGAGGTTGCCACAGCAAGCACCGCCATCGATGCCACTAATAATATGTTGGTTATAATCCTCTTCATTTCAGTATATTAGGCTATTAGTTATAATACTTTGAGTAATCTACGCGATATGAATCGCCGAGCTGCATAAATTCGCCGTCTTCGTCATACACAGGATTGCCTTCATCGGCTGCCGCCTGAAGTATCTTCTGCAACTTGATGGCGAAATATGGCATACGGCCAGCCGTAATCTTGCTGCCTGCACCGTTAATCCATGTCCAGTCGCTCAATTCAAATCCGAGTTCCTTGTTGATAAAGATGAATTTCGTGGCTGTCCAAGTGCCGAAATATTTGTTGGCATTGAGTGTAGCCCAACTTGCAGGGCACGAATACACCTCATCTATCTTGAACGAATAGACCGACCCGTCGAGGGTGTCGTCGGAAGATGCCGAGTAGCTATTCGAGGTTTTATACTTCTCCAGCACCTGGAAGTGCTCGTTAGGAAGCAGTTTCAGCACCAGGGTCTCGGCTTTCTCACGGAATCGAGGATTGCGCAAGAACACCACATTAATCTTTGCCACAGCTTGACCGGCATGTATCTTCACTGTGTCGAGATCCACTTCATAGTCGGTGCCCTTTATCATTGTGGTCTTTTCTTCGTCCACTACCACCTTCACCGGGCGATCATAGTCTCTAACCTTGCCCATTGTGTGAAGTTCGCCGTTAAAAGTCACCTTGGTGAGTTTCTCGTTGTAGCCCACAAACGAGAACGAGGTGCTATTAGAATATCCCTCACCGCCGGCGCTGGTGGTATAGCCCACTTTTTGGAAATACACCATGCTATCGTCGGTTTCGAAGGTATCTATCTCTTCGTTTTGGCACGATGTGGCAGTTGCCGCCATGGCAAGAGCCATTATGCTATATGCTAATTTGTTATATTTCATATGCTTTTATCGATTTTCGGTTTCACTCTTTGGCAATGGCAATGTGTAGCGAGCCTCTTTCTGCTCGTCGGTCACATTTTCCTCTTCGCTGTATAGGAATGGAGGTATAATAGCCACCTGTATCAGTTTCTGACCATTGTAGGCGTTGTCGAACGACTTGTTGAGTCGCTTAAAGTAGAAGAACACCTGTCCTTCACCCATAAATTCGCGGATATATTCCTTGGTAAGCATGTCGCGGAAGTCTTCGCTTGGGTCGGTGTCGGGGGTACCGCGGCGACGGCGCATCTCGTTAAGCGTAATCCAGCCCACAAGGTCCTTTCCGGTTTCTATCGATGCTTCTGCCACTATATAATATGCTTCGCTAAGCTTCATAAGCGAGCAGAATGTGCCGTAGAACTTCTGCGCCTTTAATATCTCGTTTTCATCGCTTGTTGAGCCCGATACCACATCGCGGTTCTCGTCGGTGATGTCCTTGAATTTCAAGAATCGCTTGGTGGCGTCGCCATCGAGGGTGGTAGCGTTTTCCCACTGCGACTGATAGCGATAGTCGCCCACGTCCGAACCCGAGAAGAGCAATTCGTCGATATATCCTGCACGAGGCACGAGCAGATTGCGGCCTGAGTTGTCGGGGCCGAAGTGATAATCGTAGATTAAGCCGCGATCGTCATTATAGAAGCCGAAAAGGCATTCTGTGGTGAACATGCGGTCGGGGGTAGTGCTATTGCCAAGCAATGTTCCTGCATCCACTGGCGGGAAGAATTGCTGCACCTTAGGGTCGTTGACAAGCGCCTGAGCGTTGGCCAGGGCATTGACATTGTCGCCTCCCCACTGATAGGCTCTGGCGGCAAGCAGAAGCACTGCATAGTAGTTCATGCGCAGTTGGCGATAGCGCTTAGAGTTGTCGTCGAAATCGTCGGCAAACTCAGCGCGTGGGCCATATTCTATCACAGGGTCGGTCTTTGCGAGCAGTTGCTTAGCCTCCTCTATGTCGCGAATGATATAGCTGTTGAGCACTTCGCTTGCGCTGAGGATAGGCAGTATCTTGGTGTCGGTGCTCTCGTTGTAAGGCACGCCTCGACCTTCTGGTGTGCGCGAATACACAGGGCCAAATAGGCGAAGCATATCGAAGTGGAGCATTGCTCGGCAGGCGAGCATCTCGCCACGAAGCATCTCATAGTCCTCGGCTGGCAACACATGGCGGCCATCGGGTGCCTGGTCGGCATCGAGGTTCTTTAGCACCACATTGATGTTCATTATCACTTGATAGGCTTGCGACCATATCGATGCGATGACCGACTCCACAGTGCTCTCGGTGTAGTCGTAATCTACAAGCGCGCGGCAATACTTGGCGTAGCCGGTCTCATCGGTCTGATTCACCTCGTAGCGCTGGCCCAAGATGTCGATAAATTCGTATGATAGTCGCTGACCGTAGAGCGCTGCCGTACTCATCTGATTATAGATGCCGTTTACAGCTGCATAGATGCCGCTCTTGGTGGCAAATTGCTGTTCTTCACTCTGCTTGTCCTTTGGCGTGTAGTTCAACCAGTCGGAACAGCTACTCATCAAGCACATGGCTGATATTGCCACTATTGCATATATTTTGTTCTTCATCTTCATTTGCTTGTTTTCGATGTTGATTAGAGTGTGAATGAAAGCGCAAACGATACGCTGCGTGAGAATGGATAGGTGGTACCGCGCTCTTGCTTGATGTTTGTCAGACGGAATATTTCATTCATATATCCGCTTAATCTAAGCGATCCGAGGCCCATCTTCTTAGCCACTTCGGGCGAGAATTCATAGCCCACGCGTAGCGACTCGAGTGTGAGTGAGTTGTCGGTCTGCACAAAGCGTGACGACATAGGTGTGTACTGCGAGTTGGCAATGTTCTTAAATTGTGCCACATCGCCTGGCTTCTGCCAGCGGTCGTAGAAGGCTCGGCGGTCTTGGTTGTTGCTCAAACTGCCCGACGAGATGTTCTCTACCTTATTGAACAATACTGAGTTAAAGGTCTTTGCGCCATACTTATAGCGGAAGTCGAAGTTGAGCGATAGGCCCTTGTACGAGAAGCTGGTTCCCACCACGCCTTCCACTTTGGGTCGGCCGTTGCCCACTATCACCTCATCGGCGGTGTTGAAGTCGTAGGTATATTCTCCTGCCTTGGTGATAAACACTTCCTTACCAGTGGCTGGGTCGATACCAGCCGAGCGAACTGCCCAAATGTCGTCGGGGTCGGCGCCGTCGTAGTAACGCTTGGTAGAATTGTTGCTGCGACCTTCGGTGTTAAACATGTCGAGGCGGTTGCCTATGCCCGATAGTTCGCTCTTGTTGCCGCGAACATTGGCTCTAACGCTCCACCAGTAGCGCTCCGACATGCGTCGAATAATATAATATGTGGCTTGCACATAAAATCCTTGCGATGTCTGCTTACCGAAGTTCTCATACATCACATCGCCAGTAGCGCCCGACGATGGTGGCATGGCTATGCTGATGAGCAGCGGGTCGGTAGTCTTATAGTAGTAGTCGCCTGAGATGGTGAGGCGGTCGTTAAGTATCGTCACGTCGAAACCTATATTGCGGTCGAGTGTGGTCTGCCACTTGAGGTTTGGATTGCCGAGCTGGCTTAGCGATGTGGTCATTCCGAAGTAGTTAAACATATTGAAGTTGTATCGGAATGTGGTTATCGTAGCCGACGATGAGAAGTTCTGGTTACCTGGGTTACCAATCGAACCTCTTATCTTCATCATCGATATTCCCTCAATATTGTCCTTGATAAACTTCTCGCGGTGTATGTTCCATGCCAAACCGAGCGCCCATGTGCCGATAAACTGCTTGGTGCGACCAAACGAGTTCGATCCATTCAAACGATAACTGAAGTCGAGCAAGTAACGATTGTCGAAGGCGTAGTTACCTATCAAATAAGCACTCACCGAGCGCGATGTGCTCTCGTAATACGATGGCGTGCCGCCTTCTGGATAGCCGTTGGAGAACGATGGCAGTGTGTAGTCGCCCACAGGGAAACCCACTGTCGAATAGCCGTCGCTCTTATAGTCGCTCTGCGAGATGTATCCACCACCTGCCAAGTTCACCATGTGAACGTCCTTGAAGGTCTTACCGTAGGTAAATGTCAATTCGCCCTCATATTTGTTGGTTACGCCCTTCGAGTTGGAGTATTGGCCTCGCTTGGTGTATTCGGTGCTGCTGTAGCGGCTGTCGCTCGGCGAAGTAAACGATTCGGACTTGGTGTCGGTGCGTGTGAAACCTATTCTCGCACGTATGCGCATCTCTTTCACCGGGGTGTATTCCACATTGAGTTTCTCGGAGAACATGATGGCGTTGCTACCTCTATAGCTGTTCTGCGCTGCGTTATATAGCGGATTGGCAGCCTTCACATAATCGTTATATTCGAGCCATTTCTCCACTTCGCCGGCGTCGTTATATTTCTTGTAATATGGGTTGGCATTAGCATAGTCGGAATACGACACCGTAGGGTCGCCGGTCGAGGTGTTGGAGAACGACATCTTATTGCTGAAATTCAACTTGTCGAGGCGATAGGTCAAGTCGATATTGCCGCCTATCACTTCGCGCTTCGACTCCTTCATCACACCTTCTATGCCATTGTAGGTCATGCCTATACCGAATCGATAAGCGCCCTCACCGCCCTGTGCATATAGCGAATGGCGATGGTTAACGCCCACTTGAAGCGGCTCGGCGAGCCAATAGGTGTCCACGCCACTCTGCACATCGGCAAGCTTGTCGTTATATAATTTGTCGAGCTCTATTTCGGCTGTTGTGCTCGAACCTGCATATCGGCCTGCAAGTTTCTCAAACTCGAGCTTTTCCTGCGCATTCATCAGGTTGTAGCTGGTCAAATCTGCCCAAGTAATCGATGCCGAACCGTTGTACGAGAGGTCGAGGTGACCTGCCTTTGGTTTAACGGTTTCCACTACCACAACGCCGTTGGCTGCCTTCGAACCGTAGATGGCTGTCGAGGCGGCGTCCTTAAGGATGGTAATCGATGCCACGCGGCTCATATCAAGGTCGTAGATTGCCTCAAGCGACGACTCGAAACCATCGAGGATAAACAATGGCTGGTTTGGGTCTTCGGCAAGTTCGTCACGGGTGCTTATCAAGCTCGACTTGCCACGAATCTCGATGTCGGGCAAGTGGTTAGGGTCAGAACCAAATTCGGTGCTCTCGAGCACATTGAATGCGGGGTCGAGGGTCTTTAGACTCGCTATCACGTTCTGCGTGCCCACATTTTGCAGGTCTTTTCCAGTAAAGGTTGATGATGCTCCAGTAAAACTTTCCTTGCGTTTGTTCACAATACCAGTCACTACCACTTCATTAAGGTTGGTTTTCGACTCAAGGCGAATCTGCATCTTTTTGCCTCGTTGTATCTTTACCGTCTGGGGCTCCATACCCACATACGACACTACGATGTTCTTCACCGTGGCTGGTACAACAAGTGTAAAGTTACCATCTACGTCGGTAGTAGTACCTTTTGTCTTGGCCTCTTTCGCTTGAATTGTTGCGCCTATCAAAGGCTCACCCTGCTCATCTATTACGACACCTTTCACGGCCTGTCCTTGCGCTTGGGTTTGCGCTTGCACCGCCATCGACATCACTGCCATAGCCATCGCCATAATGAGCTTGGTTAATCGGGACAAATGTATTTGCATTTTTATTCTGTTTTTAGTTGCTGTTCACAATTTGAAACAAAAATAAGTAAAATATTTAACTACACAACACTCTTTAACATTTTTTTGTAACACCATGTCGCATTTTGTGCTAAAAATGTATCATTTTCGACACTATAAAAACGAATAAGTGTAAGCACGCTAAACAAATGACAATCAATCTATCGCCGAACATGCCACAAAATCTACGAAATGTAATTTTTAATCATATTTTCGTCTATCTATAATTTTTTCAAGATTTTTTATGAGTATCTATGCTCCTGGGCTTTACTACGCACAATTCACGCTGCCACACTATTTTTTGCTCCGAAATTTTTCATACCTTTGCACTATGGCTACATTCCTTATCACTATAAAATAACCTATTAATATCTATATAAAAATGACAATCTGCAATCTTAAAGCCCTCAGGGCGGCTGCTTTGGCTACTATTTTTGCCTCGCTGGGATGCCTTTCGCTCTCGGCTGAAAATATCGAGAAAAAGGCTATCTCCGATTATCTTTTGGCTCGACTCGAGAAGAAAGAAACCCCTAAACTTGCCAACAGGCTACTCAAAGCCTCTAATCAGGCGGAGGTTCAGAAATTGGTGTGGGAGGCTTTTGCCGATGCTTGCTACAATTTCGACTTCGATTGCCTGCCTGCACCCGACTCGCTTGCCGCTGCCCGGCAATATGCGTGGCAACTGCCTGATGGCAGCGAACCGAGCACCAATATGCCGTTTTATTTCGGCACTAAGGGCAGCAAACCCGAGGCTGGCTACCCGTTCTTCTTATATATGCACGGTTCGGGCGAGAAAAATCAGGAGTGGAGCGTAGGGTTCAAGTGGTGCAACTATTTCAACGACTCGCCTTCGCTATATTTTATCCCTCAAATCCCCAATATGGGCAGATATTATCGCTGGTGGCACAAGTCGAAACAGGTGGTGTGGCAGCGACTGCTGCGCCAGGCTTTTCTCTCGGGCATCGTGAATCCTAACAGGATATATTTCTTTGGCATCTCGGAGGGGGCTTACGGCAGCCAGCGCATGGCTTCGTTCTATGCCGACTACCTCGCTGGTGCGGGTCCTATTGCTGGCGGCGAACCGTTAATCAATGCTCCCGTCGAAAACCTCTCGCAGGTGGCATTTACCCTCACTTCGGGCGATAACGATGTGCAATTCTGCCGACACATCTACACCGACATCACGCGCCAGGCGCTCGATAGCATGCAGATTCTGCACCCCGAGGAATATAAGCACAATGTGTTTCTACAGAAGGGCCGCGACCACCACTGCGACTACACCTACACCACGCCTTGGCTTGCCCAATTTGTGCGCAATCCGCATCCTAAGCACTTCAAGTGGGAGGATTTCCCTATGGACACCGTCTATCGCGAGGGATTCTACAACCTTCAGGTGTTAGAGCGCCCTACCCTGCCTGCCGACAGTATGCGCACTTGCTACGAATTTTCTGTTGCCGACAATGTGATTGACCTCAATGTGCACAATGTGCGCTATTTCGGCTACGATTTTGTGCCTATGTGGGAGCTGATTCTGCACTTCGGCAAGGAAATTTCGCCCGTCGATGGCGGAAAAATTCGCATTTACCTCAACGACGAACTCGTAGATCTCAACCGCCCTGTTACCGTTCGCATCAATGGTAAAAAAGTGTTCCGTGGCAAGGCTCAGCGCCAACTAAAGGCGATAGTAGAAAGTTGCGCGCTATATCAAGACCCCTGCCGACTGTTTCCAGCCTCGGTTGTCGTTGATATACCGCGCAAATAATTTCACTTAAATCCGGGTAGATGGTTTCTATCTGGATTTATTTCTATTTTGCGTGTTCTTACCACGAAGTCGCTTTATCCAGAGATAATATCCGGTGATAGGAAGTGTGGCGCCGAGCAGAGCTGCCAGGAAGTTGATGATGCGGGTGATAATGCCTCCCCAACTGCCCACATGAACCATATAGATGCCGCCTCTCACGTGCGACGACTTGTCTTGCTCTGAATATGGTGTGCAGCTGGTAATCTTGCCGTTCGATGGGTCGAACTCGAAGTTGTCGGTCGCTCTCAAACTGCGGCGTCCTGCTGGAACTACGCTTGCCGATGCGTCGCCTACGGTAATCTGGCGATAACCCGGATTTGAACTGCACCCCAAAAGTTAGACAAAAAACTTTTGGAGTGCAGTTTGTTTATGAAAAGGACATTCACAGAGAAGCTCAACATAGTAAGCCAAGCACTCTATGGGGTACCCCAGAGACGATTGTGCGTACAGTATCATCTTGGGCAGCATTACTTAGAAAATCTGACAAACCGATAGCTACGGCAAAAATCAGCAATCCCAGCATCAATATCCACCACAAAACCCTGATTATATGCAACTTACAAAAAATTTAAACTCCATTTCAAGATTAAAATCCACAAACGGCGAAAATCAAAATTCAATTTCGCAGATTCTTTAAATCGCCGACAAAATGCAAAAAGGGTCGACCTTGCGATCGACCCTTGGCAGTTATTCTTTAAAAGAGAGTGTCTTTTATTCTGCTGCTTCTTCAGCCTTTGGAGCTTCTGCTGCTTCAACTGGAGCTTCAGCCTTTGGAGCTGACTTGCGGCTACGGCGTGTAGCTTTAGTCTTCTTAGCTGCCTTTTCCTTGAGCATGTTTTCGTTGTAGTCAACAAGCTCGATGAAGCAAGTCTGAGCGTTATCACCAAGACGGTTGCCAGTCTTGAGGATACGAGTGTATCCACCTTCACGGTCAGCAATCTTTTGTGCAATGTTGTTGAATAGCTCGTTTACAGCGCTCTTGCTCTGAAGGTAGCTAAACACAACGCGGCGCGATGCTGTGTCGTCGGTCTTTGCGCGGTTGATGATTGGCTCAGCATACATTCTCAACGCTTTTGCCTTAGCCAAAGTAGTAAATATTCTCTTGTGTTCGATAAGAGAAATTGTCATATTAGCCAAGAGAGCATCGCGGTGAGCTTTCTTTCGGCCGAGGTGATTGAATTTTTTATTATGTCTCATCGTTTATTACTCTTTATCTAGTTTGTATCTTGTGATATCCATACCAAACGACAACTTCAGTTCTGACAAAAGATCGTCGAGCTCGGTAAGTGACTTCTTACCAAAGTTGCGGAACTTGAGCAGGTCTGTCTTGTTGTAACGTACCAAATCGCCAAGTGTTTCCACTTCGGCCGACTTCAAGCAGTTGAGGGCACGAACCGAGAGGTCCATATCCACAAGCTTGGTCTTAAGAAGTTGACGCATGTGCAATACTTCTTCATCAAATTCTTCATTGCCTTCGCTTTCGTTTGCTTCGAATGCTATCTTCTCGTCAGAGAACAGCATGAAGTGGTGAATCAATATCTTTGCAGCTTCTTTTAGCGCATCCTTTGGTAGGATTGATCCATCTGTTGTAATCTCTATAACTAGCTTCTCGTAGTCAGTCTTTTGTTCAACGCGATAGTTCTCAGTATAGTACTTAACGTTGATAATTGGCGTATAGATTGAGTCTATAGCTATTACGTCGATTGCGTCGTTTGGATTCTCGTTTTCGTTTGCTGGCACGTAGCCGCGTCCCTTATTGATGGTCAAGTCAATCTGGAAGCTTGCGCTTGAATCCAAATTGCAGATTACCAAGTCGGGGTTCAAAACCTCAAATCCATTTAGCACTTTACTTATGTCACTGGCTCTAAACACATCCTGACCCGAGACCTTAACTGTAGCCTTCTCAAATTCGGTGTCTGCTACTACTTGCTTCAAACGCACCTTCTTAAGATTAAGAATCACATTTGTCACATCTTCCTTTACACCAGGAATAGTAGCAAATTCATGTTTCACGCCATCGATGCGGATAGAAGAGATTGCAAAGCCTTCAAGCGAATTCAATAGCACTCTTCTAAGAGCATTGCCGACTGTTACTCCATAACCTGGTTCCAATGGTCGGAACTCGAACTTGCCGAAAAAGTTGTCGGCTTCCAACATTAATACTTTGTCGGGTTTTTGAAATGCTAATATAGCCATGGATCGAATTAAATTTATTGTTTAGAGTACAATTCAACTATCAATTGTTCCTTGATGTTTTCTGGAATGTCTTCGCGTTGTGGGTTGTGAAGCAACTTACCACCCTTTACGCTTTCGTCCCATTCAATCCAAGGATATTTGCTGTGGTTGAAACCAGCAAGAGCGTCGGCGATCACTTCGAGCGACTTCGATTTCTCGCGTACTGCTACGATTTGACCTGCAGTTACTGAATACGATGGGATGTTTACCACCTGACCGTTAACTGTGATGTGACGGTGGAGCACCAATTGGCGTGCTGCTGCACGGGTAGGTGCAATGCCGAGACGATATACGATATTGTCGAGACGTGCTTCGAGCAATTGTAGCAACAATTCACCCGTAATACCCTTCATCGAACTTGCCTTCTTGAAGTAGTTGCGGAATTGCTTTTCCAATACACCGTATGTGTATTTTGCCTTTTGCTTTTCGAGCAATTGTGTACCGTATTCTGATAGTTTTCTACGCTTGTTGGCGCCGTGTTGGCCTGGAGGGTTCTTCTTTTTAGCAAGAACCTTATCTTCTCCGAAAATTGGTTCGCCAAGCTTACGAGCGATTTTTGTTTTTGGACCGGTATATCTAGCCATTTTTTTAATTATTAAAGTTATGTGAATCTCT
>CALZAF010000067.1 GCA_945612775.1 uncultured bacterium
TCCATCCACCAGCATCACCACCTCATTGCCTTTACCAAGACTGCTCATACCCCTCGTAGGGAATACGGCGTAATCTATTTTCACAGGCTTCACTACCTGGCCCCAAGTGCCATTGGAGACCACAAATCCGTTATGAGGGTCATCTTCTTCACCCTCATCAATCACTTCCGCCCTTATTACCCGCAAGCCTGGCATATCCTTCAGTATGTCGTAAAGCGTGAGGAAACCTCGCTCCTCTATCACTTTCCTAC
Source organism: uncultured bacterium (assembly GCA_945612775.1). Classification (GTDB taxonomy): domain Bacteria; phylum Bacteroidota; class Bacteroidia; order Bacteroidales; family Muribaculaceae; genus SFTJ01. The sequence goes on from CALZAF010000067.1 coordinate 252, forward strand.
TCTTGATAGAATTGCCATAAAATCTGTCGGTAGAGTGCAAATTATCATAATTTGTTCGCGCCTTTACTGTTATTTCGGGCAGTTCTTGATTATTCCAATTGCCGCCCTCATAACTCACTTCAGAGGATGCATAAACATTCTTCCCCAGCGTTTTACGTTGAGCCACCATAGGTGCAGGATACGTATCGTCAACCAGTTTTATATACATCGCTTGTGGATTGCTCTTTTCATCCACGGCTTGCAGATAAAACTGCGTACCTTCAACGAAATCGTCAACTGCTATTTGAAATTCGCCATATTCGTTGATGTCGGCATTATATGCTGCGCTCGTTTCGGTGTTGTATGCCACAAGCATACCCTTATTGAATGGTTTCTTTGACGGCGTTTCCACCTTGCCCTCGAAGTACATAACAGCATCGGGCATATAAGTATATACTGAGCTATCGCGAGCCACCACATCGCCAATGTCGAATCGCTTAAACGATGCCGTGCCCAACCATGCCTTTAGCTCAAAGCTGCGTTCACGCAACGATAACTCATAATAATGCTCCGGGAATGGCAGCGGTGAACTAAGGTCGGAGAGGTAGCAAAGCTGCGATTCGGCATGCTCCACCCAACGAGCGTTTTGCGGCACAAGTCGAGCCATCACCTTAGCATCATCTCCGAAGTCGGGAATCGATATCGGCTGCCCCACCGAAGCCACTTGAGGCAAAGTGGGTTGTTGCACATCTGCCAAGCGTGCCATAGCGGTACATTCGGCAAGCAAACGGCTATTTTCATCGGTAAGGAAGAGCGTTACCACTTGCGGCGCATTCTCCAGACGGAATGATCCCGCCAAGCGATTCAGGCTGATGCGAGAGATGCCATTAAGGCGGTCGTAGGCATAGAGTTGCATCTTCTGCACATCTCCTGCTCCACCCTTTATGGCAAACGCCACCTGCGCGCCATTCATCGATGCCTCAATCTTGGGCTTCGCATCTTCACAGTCCGGCACAGCGAACGTCTTCTTTACACCGTCGTAGGCATATTCGATAGTATATTTCACACCCGACTGCGGAATAAATGCCATCACCGCAAGCCCCGATGCCGAGGTGCGATGCATGCACACCTCCTCGCCCGATTCGCTCACGAGTTTTACTTCTATGCCTCCCAATGGGTCGTCAAGATAGTTCGACAGCCGCACCGTCATATTCTGAAGCGTGCCCGAGCACAAGCGTCCGCCATGCGGCACTATGGCACACTTCATGCCGTCGGTGGTGATGCGGTCGTAATCGGGCCACGACTTACCCACCAACAGTGGTTCTACAGCAAACGACTCGGGCGAGAAATTGCGCATCAAGGTTGTGTAGGCTCGTATGTAATATATTCCAAAGCCGCCCAGAGGGTCCACCGGCAGTGATGTCACGAATGCGCCCTTATCCTTGCACGACACCTTCTGCCGCACCAACACAGAGTCGCTCGGGGATATTAGTTCCACATATACATAATTGCTAAAAGGCAATATGCGATTGGCGGCAAGGCACGTAACTTGCCCCTGCACTATCACCGAATCACCCGGAAAACACGATGTCTGCTGTGGACTCAATGCCACTTGCTCCGACCGAAAGTCGTGCGGTAGCTGAGCCATTGATTCTCCATTTGAGATTATGGTTATTAAGGCTACAATCAATAATAATTTCAATAAATTGGTATTCATTATGTATTATATTAGATGTAATGGTTAATCGTATTCACAAATATACAAATTTTTTACCCCCCCAAAAAAAATTTATGTTATTTTGAAAAAAAGTTCAGATAAAGTTCAGTAAAAGGATTTTATATGTCGAAAAAACAATAATTGGCACAGACCTTCACTAATGGGCTATCATTGTGAAAATCTGTGCCAAAAATATAACTTGTCAATCTATGGTTAATGCGGCTCTCCTAAGCGCAGAGGCGTCTGCGGCAGAAACGGGCGCGTCACTTCACCTTGGTGATGCGAGCCACCAATCCGCCACCCGACATTAGGTCTTCTTGCAGGCGTGCTCCGCTGCGCACTTTGCGCTGCTTGACCGTAATAAAAATCCGCCACCCTCACCGAGCCGCGGATTTCTGATTAATGATATTACCCCGTGGAGCAATATTCTTCACAACACTATATATTTAGTCTGTTACTTATTATCTCTTTATTTTCTTCACGTTGCGACCAGTGGTCAACTTCGAGGGATTGCCCTTATAAGCCACAGTGCCAGTGGCTGTGCTGGTGGCTGCAAGGCGGTTAGTGGCATGGCAAAAGATGTCGCCCGAGCCGCTTGCACCGGCTTCAACGTCGCTTGCTACCATGTTCGACGCCTTGATGTCGCCCGATCCGCTCACGCCATATTTGGCTGTGTTGGCAGTACCGATGAGCACAATATCACCAGCGCCGGTAACGCCTGCCGATACTTTCTTCACATGAGCATCAACCTTGATGTCACCCGAGCCCATGATGCCGCAGTCGAGCACATCGCCTCGTAGCATCTCTATCTCGATGTCGCCCGAACCTGTGATTCCGCACTTAACATCCGATGCATCCACCGATCTCATTTCTATATCACCCGAGCCTGAGATGCCTGCGTTTACTCTGGCGGCTCTTACCACACCTCTAACCTCAATATCGCCAGAGCCACTAATGCCAAACGACAATTCATCTCCGCTAATAGCCTCTGGCACAATGATGTCGCCCGAACCTTCAATGCCGAAGCTCTTCACGCCCTTACCGATAACGGTGATTTCGAGGCGCTTGCCATTTAAGCGAATGTTGACATTCTTCTTATGGCGAATCACCAATTTTCCGTCGTTGCACACCACCTCGATGTAAGGAATCACATTTTTCGGACCCGAAACTTTCACTTGCGAAGCATCGCCCTCGCTATAGATAACTTTGCCTACACTCTTGTTGGTTATCGAGTGGAAATTCTTCACTTCGCGGGTTTCTACCGTTACTGCACCCTTGGCATTAATAGTTTCACGTGCACTTGCTCCCTGAGCACCAATCATTGCAGCCATTAAGGCTATCGAAGTAACAATTTTTCTAAGTTTCATATTTTCAAATGTTTATAGTTTTAATTTTTGTTTTTCTAACGATTACACAGATTAGACGAAACATGTGTCGAAAAAGTTGCGCTCAATTAAAGATTTTTAAGAAATTTCTCCAACAAATTGTTCTTGGCAGATAATTTACATATCGGAAATATCACTAATTTTGCAAGCGAGTGAAACTTAACCCCCTTATAAACTAAACCTTCAAGTACACCCCGATGGATAAATACATCCTTGCATTAGATGAAGGCACAAGCAGCTGCCGAGCCATCATCTTTAATAAAAAAGGTGAACCGCTCGCCACTGCGCAGAGGGAGTTCACACAATATTTTCCGAAACCAGGATGGGTGGAACACGATGCCAACGAAATATGGACTTCGCAAGCATCGGTTATAGCCGAAGTCATCTCTACTCTCGACATCACTGGACTCAACATTGCAGGTATTGGCATCACCAACCAGCGTGAAACCACCGTAGTGTGGGACGCAGAAACAGGTGAACCCGTATTCCACGCCATAGTGTGGCAAGACCGCCGCACATCAGAGTTTTGCGACCGGCTAAAAGCCGAAGGCAAGTCGGAACTTATCCACAAAAAGACCGGATTGATAATCGATGCCTACTTCAGCGGCACAAAAATAAAATGGATTCTCGACAATGTTGAAGGCGCTCGCGAGCGCGCCGAGATGGGCAAACTCCGTTTTGGCACTATCGACTCGTGGCTGGTGTGGAAACTCACCCGCGGTGAGGTGCACGTGACCGACGTGAGCAACGCTTCGCGAACCATGCTCTACAATATCAACACCCTCGACTGGGACAACGACCTGCTCGAGATGCTCAACATTCCTCGCTCTATGATGCCTAAAGTGTGCTCATCGAGCGAAATCTATGGCCACACCAAGACCACTTTCTTCGCCCACGAAGTGCCAATTTCGGGCATCGCAGGCGACCAGCAGGCTGCCCTTTTCGGGCAACAATGCACCGAAGCCGGCATGATGAAAAACACCTACGGCACTGGCTGCTTTATGCTTATGAACTGCGGCGAAAAACCCATTTTCTCGGCCAACAACCTGCTCACCACCATAGCTTGGAAGATAGGCAACAAGGTAAACTATGCGCTCGAGGGCTCTATCTTCGTTGGCGGATCAGTGGTGCAATGGCTTCGCGACGGATTGCACTTGATTCACGCGTCGGCTGAAGTTGAGGCGTTGGCAGCAAGCGTGCCTAACACCGATGGCGTGTATTTCGTGCCTGCCCTCACCGGACTTGGCGCCCCTTGGTGGGACCAAGACGCTCGCGGCACCATCACCGGCATCAGCCGAGGCACTACGGCTGCTCATATAGCTCGCGCAGCCCTCGAAGGCATTGCATTCCAAACCTACGACATAGCCGAAGCCATGAGCAAAGACTCGGGCTTGAAAATCAAGGAATTGAAGGTGGACGGTGGCGCTTCGCGCAACAATCTGCTGATGCAATTCCAGAGCGACATCCTGCAGGCTAACGTGGTTCGCCCCACGGTGACCGAAACCACAGCCCGCGGAGCCGCTTACCTTGCCGGATTGGCTGTAGGCTACTGGAAGGACCTCGACGAAATTAAGGACCAATGGGAAGCCGACCGCAGTTTTGAGCCTATGATGCAGCAAACCGATGCCGATGCCGCCGTTACGGGTTGGCGTGAGGCGATTCGCCGAACTCTCACCCCATCAACCCGATAACGCCCACATTTAACCTGCAGATTAATATATGGAAACACCTCTTTTTGCAGCGAATGATAGTTTTCGCCATCGTCTGGAGCTTGGATGTGATGCTATTTTTTGAATAAAATCCATTTAAATCCCAACTCAAATAAAAATCTTTACGGGGATGAGCCGCTTGCGGCACACCCCCGTAATTTCGTTATGCATCAGGCGAATATCACTTGAAGAAAAGTCCGTCCCAATTGTCAATCTGCACGGTCTTATTATACACAGTAAATTCACTTATCACGAGCTTGCAGCTGTCGTTGCTATACACATAATCGCTTTCTCGGACTACAATTTTGCCCGACGACTTATCGAAAGCGCATCTTAGCGGCTCGCACAGCACTTCCTTGCCGTTGTAGGTGGCTACCACTTTGCCTTTCTTTATCGCAGTCTTCATTTTCTTGTTTGTCGCAAGGCGTGTGTACTCGCCCAAATCCACATCACTTTCGCGAGAATATGACTCCCCGCTGAAAACGTCTTTGTTTTGGAAAGGCGCAATGCTCTCGCCATATTCTTTTCCCACTATCTCCCAGCCAATTTCGATGCGCAGATATTGATAGCTCGAAAGCATCTCGTTATATTGGGCGCTTTTCTCTGGAGGCACATCTTTAGGCCACAATATCTTGTGATTACTATTATCGTAATAGTTAAGAGTCTTGGCGATGTCGATCATTCGGCTACGTTGGCAATTGATGCCTATGGTTCGCGCCGTGATGCCTGGAATAAAGGTAAATGTGGCTATCAGCAGCGCAGCGATGCTCAAGATGGTGGCAAATCGCCATCGGGGAACTATTATTAGCACCAGCGAACCTATCGTCATGGTCACACCGGCAAGAAGCATATACATGCGGTTCTCGGTGTACGAATACTCTCCGATACGGTATGTCAAACTTACCCAAAACAGCACCAATAGCGGCAACGAGATATAGCCAAAGAAGCGGTAAAACCAGTTGTAGAAGCGATTAGGCAGCACCCTGTTAATCATCAAGCCCAGAAACGCCACAATGTAGAATCCCGATATCATGGCTGTGATGCCTCCCTTAGGCAATTCCCAAGTTGCTCCTATCTTCAGCAGATAAACATATAGCACGGCAGTGTAGATAACCAACGCACTGCCCACCACATAGTTAAGCAGGATATCGAAGAAGCGCATCTTTATCACCTTATAGCCCACTTCGGCATGCTGGCAAACAAGGAAGGTGACTGGCATCGCCACATAACCCACGAATTTGATTATATGTTTGCAGAAATCCCAAAAACCAGATTCTATGCTGAAGATGAAAAACGCCGAAGACACTATCATCAATATGGCTAACGACACCACAGCAAACAATATCATCGACATAATCCCCGACAATGCCAAGTCCACAAAGTTCTGGCTAACTTGCTGGTCGTCTCTGCCTTTCTTAGAAAGCAGCATCACCATCACAGTGAGCAACAGCGAATAGGCGTATGCCGAAGAATCAACAAACGACTTAGCCTCTACCACAGCCGCCACTCCTATCAGCAGCGCCGAAGCATAATATGCCCAGCGGTATTTGCTCTCAACGGTAACATTGCCGATGGCAAATACCACGCCGAACGCTATGGGCATCAGCATCGCATTATCATCAAACTCTATTTCGGCGAGCACAAACGCCACCAAGCACGCCAAAATTTCCACCGGGCGTGTCTTAACCAGATTTTTTGCTCTATCTACGAGCAAATCTAAATCAAATAGTTTCATATTTATATTAATATGTTATGATTTTAGGCTGTAAATATATGCTTTTTTGTGCAAATAATACGCATAACTGCGCTGGAATCGGCGCTGATTCTACAAGATTTTTTAATTTAATATGGTGTGTCGGCGATTATTTGCCAAGGTTGCGCTTTAATCCGTCGAGTTTGGCGCGTTTGATGGCGCTGTGGGCAAAAATTCGGCTAAATTCGGGTTGGGTCATCGTAGCGATGTCGCTGGCGGTGAGATTGAGAATCTCTTCGCGGGGGGCGAAGAGTGGTTCGCCGGTGGGCTGCGCTTGGGCGTTATGAGGGCAGCAAAGCTGACATTCATCGCAGCCATACAGGCGATTGCCTTTGGCTCCAGCCACCCATTCGGGCAGTTCGCCGCGGCGTTCTATGAGTTGGCACGAGAGGCATCGGCTGGCATCGGCTGCGTCGCCTTCGAGGCTGAGCGCGCCACCTGGGCAGGCATCCACACAGCGATGGCAGGCGCCGCACGACATCTCAAGCGGAGCGTCAGGCTCAAGTTCGAGGGTAGTTACCACCTCGCCAAGGAAGAAAAATGAGCCTCTTCCGGGCAAAATAAGAAGATTATTCCTGCCCACAAAACCTATTCCAGCCTGTTGAGCCCAATATTTCTCGCGAATTGGCGCCGTATCCACGCACACACGGGTGGCTGCGCCTGTGGTTTGTTCGATAAATTGCGCAAGCTGCAGCAGTTTGGCGCGAAGCACCTCGTGATAATCGTTGCCGTAGGCATAATAGGCTATCTGGGGCACGTCGGGACGCTGCTTCGCCTCGGGATAATAGTTCAGCGCCACCGAAATCACGGTTTTGGCATCAGGCAAGAGCAGAGTAACATCGTCGCGCACATCGCAGTAGCGTTCGGCATAAGTCATGCAGTCGTGATGCTGTCGGGCTATCCAATCGCTGTAGCGACGCTGCGCCTCGGCACTCACACGCCCGGCTCTCGCCATGCCGCAAGCGTCGAATCCTAATTCACAAGCTTTTTCCTTGATAGCCTGCTTAAAAGTGCATTGGGATTGACTCGAGTGTGTAGCCATTCTCTTTGAGCCATTCTATAGCACGAGGCAGGGCATACTTCATGTTTTGCTCCGCCTTGAGCGAATCGTGAAACACTATAATCGAACCTTTTCGGGCAAAACGCTTCACATTGTTGAGCACGCCTTCGCCATCGATATTGCGTGCATAGTCGCGTGTCACCACGTCGTACATTATCATGGTGTAATTCGAGCGGAGCACCTTCGATTGCGCCCAGCGCATCAAGCCGTGCGGCGGACGAAAAAGATTGGTCTTGAGCAGTCCATTGGCTTTCTCCACATTCTCCACATAGTCGCAAGTCTTCACCTTTCTGCCCTGCAGATGGTTCATGGTGTGATTGCCCACACTGTGACCTCGGCGTAGCACATCTTGCACCAGCTCGGGATGGCGGGCTGCATTGTCGCCCACCATGAAAAACGTAGCCTTAACGCCGTAAGCGTCGAGCGTATCGAGCACCCATGGCGTAACCTCGGGTATCGGACCGTCGTCGAAGGTGAGATACACCGTCTTTTGCTTCTTATGAATACGCCACACGCACTCGGGAAAGAGCATGCGATAGAGAAGCGGTGGCTGAACTACAAATTTCGTTAACATACTGCCGTAAGTTGTTACTTTTTCTCTTTAATGATTAACTGAATCGCCTTTTACATGCCGGTAATATGATAAACCGGCGCCTTGCAGCGCGATTTAGTTCGATATTTACAGAAAACAACGGTCGTCGCGGAGCGATGTCCACACGACGACCGTCGCCATATTATTTCGTATCGGTGGCGGACTAATGCCGCATCACCTCATTACCATTCTACAAAACCGCCTGTGGTGTCAGCCACTACTTCCTCTTCAACGGCTGCCACTTCTTGAGCCTGCTGTGCTTGCTGATTCGACTGCACAAGGAAGTTGAGCGAACGCTTAACATTAACACCGGCATCTATTAGGCGCTGCATCACATCCTTCGCGCGGTCTTCCGCCATATCTTGAAGCATGTAGATCATAGTGCCAATATATCGCTGGTCGATGTAGATGTCCTCGCGAGTGAGTCGGCCATACTGGTTGGCGTCGAGCGACTGATAGAAGCGGGCAAACATGCCGTAGTGCATGATTTCCGATTCGAGCAAATCGATGGTGTGCTGGCGGTCGTCCTTGTTGTCGGTATATTGTGCGAGGAAGTCCCAAGTCTGAGCTATGTTGAGACCTTGCATTACCGAGTAAGGACAAGCCTTGGCTGGCAATTTCTCTTCCATCAGCTTAAGCACGATGCGAGCCTTGTCGAATCGCTCTGTAGCATAGGCTTGGAGCTTAGCTTTCTCATCGTCGTTGGCTTCATCCTTCATCTTGATGGTGGCTTCAGCACCCTCGTAGATGAGCATATATGCCAAGTCGTTGATCGTAGAACGGGTGGTAGTTACCATACGGCGAATAGTTTCGTCGAGGTATAGGCTACCCGGTTCGGCAGTGTCGATGCCAGCCCAGCGGAATCGCTTGGTGACGTTCTCAAATGCCTTGTCGGTGTTGGTGGTGATTTCGCCATCAGGGCCAAGGCGGCGTATAGGCGTAATCTCGTAAGCCATACCGGTGCTCTGCATATATGGCTGCAAGCCGAGGTAATACTTATCAGGCACTGTCATAGCCACATACACTGGTCGGCTCCAACCTTGAGCTATCGACGAGGCCAAGATGTCGAGCGTCATAGTGCCGCTGCAGCTGATAGCCTGGTCGGAGCCCACATACTGGTCGCTAAGCAAATCCACAAATATGTATTCTTGGATGGCGTCGCGCTTGCTTTCGCTCACTACGCCTGCCTTAATGGCTGCATCGGCATCCACAGGAATATACATAACTGGATACTTAAACTCGCTCAAGCCCCAAGGGTTCTTGTCGTGGAGTGGCGAATATAGGTGTTCGAGCGACTTAAGCACTGGCACTGGAGTGGTGTCGGGCTCGATGAAGTAGTTGAACTGACGCTTATCGTAGGCGTAAGTGGTTTCTTGGGCAAGCATTGGCACTGGTGCCGAGTCGTAGGTCGGATAACGCATTTGGTCGATATACCAGTCGGTTGACAAATACGATAAGTTGATTACGCGCACATCGGTGCGGTAGCCTTCCACTTCTTGGCAATACCATAGTGGGAATGTATCGTTATCGCCGTTGGTAAAGATTATGGCGTTAGGGTCGAGGCTCGACAGGTAGTTCATACCGAAGTCGCGTGCCGGATAGCGGCCGCTGCGGTCGTGGTCGTCCCAAGTCTGGCTCACCATCTGCAATGGCACGAACAAGCCCATCAAGGCTGCCAACGAGGCTGCCACGAGGCGTTGACCCTCGCTCTCTGAGCCTTCTTTCTGCTTCTTAATCTTATTGATAGCCATCACGAGCAAGCGCCACAATCCTGCCACGCCCATACCTATCCAGATGGCGTAGGCATAGAACGATCCGGCAAACGAATAGTCGCGTTCACGAGGCTGGCTTGGAGTCTGGTTAAGGTAGATAACGATAGCCAAGCCGGTCATAAAGAACAAGAAGAAGATTACCCAGAACTGCTCGATGCCGCGCTTGCCTGCATAGGCTTGCCATAGCAGACCTATAAGGCCGAGAATCAATGGCAGCATATAGAACACGTTGTGGCCCTTGTTGCCAGCACCGAAGTCGTCGGGCAACAGGCTCTGGTCGCCGAGGCGCATATTATCGATAAACGGAATACCGCTAATCCAGTTGCCATGAGTGATTTCGCCCTGAGCCGAGATATCGTTCTGGCGACCCACAAAGTTCCACATAAAATAGCGCCAATACATATAATTGACCTGATAATCGAGGAAGAACTGCAGGTTCTCGATAAATGTAGGCTTAATCTTTGGCTCTTGAGCCACTACATTGCCATTGCTGTCGAGACGTGTGGTGGCGTTAACGGTTACGCCGCTCATTCCTGTCCACTGGCGATACTCGTTGGCATGAGCTCCGCTATACATGCGAGGGAATATCATATCGAGTTCGGGGCTGGTCTTATACTTCTCCGAACGGCCTATCATCTTATATTCCTGTGGCGCATTGCGGTCGTCGCTAACAGTCTTGGCATAGAGGTTCTTGCCCTCCTTAACCACCGCGCTATATCCGCCTTTGTCGTTCTGCTGATACACTATACCGGCGTTGAAAGTCTGACCATAAGCCAATGGGCGGTCGCCATACTGCTCACGGTTGAGGTAAGTAGCCAGCGAGAACACATTGTCGGGGCCATTTTGGTTGATTGGAGTATGCGAATTTGAGCGAATCAAGATTAACGCATACGACGAATAACCTATAAAGATTACCAAGATGCTTAGAGCAGTAATGGTGAGGATGCGAACAGGGATGCGCTTGCAGAAATAGAAAAGATATACGCATAGCGCAGCTATCAGCAACACTGGAATAAACCAACCGTTGCCCAAGAATAGCATACCCGAAAGCACCACAGCTGCCACAAACGACACCTTGATGAGCGTAGGATTCTGCTGACGATAAAGCTCATACAAGCACCATCCGAACACAAGGAAATCTACGATAGTGTAAACCAAAACGCCTGTGTTGTATGGCATTCCGAGCGTATTCACGCAGAAGAGTTCCACCATCTGAGCTGCCTTTACAAATCCCGGCACCAAACCGTAGAGGATGAGGGCTATAATCACAAACGACACGCACAATGCGATGAGCGAACCCTTAACCGAGGTCTCCTTCCACTTGCGATAGTAGAACACAAGCACAATGGCTGGAATACACAGCAAGTTGAGCAAGTGAACGGCAATCGACACGCCTATCACATAAGCTATCAATATCAGATAACGGTCGCTATTAGCCTCATCGGCGCGATTTTCCCACTTGAGAATCAGCCAGAACACCAGCGCGGTGCAGAACGACGAGAAGGCATATACCTCGGCTTCTACTGCCGAGAACCAGAATGTGTCGCTCCAAGTGAACGCCAATGCACCAGCCACACCGCTGCCAAACACAGCCAAATATTGGCTCAATGTCATCTCATCTTCCTTGCCGTCGGGCACCACCAAGCGGCGCACAAGGTGCGTGATGGTCCAGAACAGAAGCAGAATGGTAAGCGCCGACAAAATGGCACTCATCACATTCACAGCTACCGACACTTGCGATGGGTCGCTCACAAAATTGATGACAAAGCGGGCTGCAAGCATGAATATTGGGTTTCCGGGCGGGTGTCCGATTTCAAGTTTGTAGCCTTGAGAGATAAATTCCGGGCAGTCCCAGAAACTGGCTGTTGGCTCTAATGTGAGCAGGTAGGTGACGGCTGCTATCGCAAACATCAACCACCCCAGCGAATTGTTGATTAAATTATATTTCTTCATCAGTGATGTAGTTAATTTTCACCTTCCAATTGCGCATTCGCGCCTAATAACCCACAAAATTAGTGCAATTACGCGCATTATCAAAATTATAGCCCTCGCTTTCACACTTTTTACATATTTTCAGCCCATCAGTGGGGTGTTTAACCCATACTACAACAAATGCGGCACACCTCACGCGGATGTGGCGGGTGCATTTATCTCACACAGATCTAACAGATAAAAACAGATTGATTTATTCAGCAGATGCGGCGGCTTTTAACACTGATTTCCACAAGATTGTTTAAGCACGGCACAACTTGTGGAGATATGTGGAAATATTTTGTGAGAATCCGTGTTTTTAGAAACCCGCAGCGGCTTCTGAAGGAAGCAAGGCGCTCGGCTGAAAGTCGAGTGCTTTTAGCCGTGGGT
>CALZAF010000068.1 GCA_945612775.1 uncultured bacterium
GTGCGCTACCAAACAAGCGTGGGTTATACATATCCTTTATACCGCTATGAACCTCCGAGTAGTTGTAAATCTCCTCTTCGTTGATAACACTTGTGCCCACTGCACGAATGTCGTAGCGTTGGTCAGGCAGTTCGTCCATAAACAGCTTATATGTGATTGTTCCAGCTTTCTTAGAATCAATCATCTCGGCGTTCATGTTCTTGGCGATTGCTTCTTCGTAATATGTTGAGTCGTTGTAGAAACTCTTCAAAGTAATCCAATCTTCATCCGAACCTGCTGCAGGTTTATATTGCAGCATAATGCGGCGGAAGCTGTCATAGTTAACGTCGAATCCATCGAGGGTAATTTCCATATAGTGCTTTTCGAGTCCGTTAACTTCTTCGGTTGGCAACTTGGTGTTGTAGGTCCAGTTGTTCGATGGACGCTTCAAATTCACATCGGTAGCCGATGGTGTGAAATGAACAGAAATAGTCACATCGTCAACAATGTCATCAAGGAAGTCGGTCGGGTCGCACTGGCACTGCGATTGCAATGTCAATCGGATGTCGTCGTAGTTCATCACCTTGCCCTTGCGCACTTCCAAGGTCTTAGTAAGCGTTCCACCGGCAGCCACCAAGAATGGGATGCCAGTAGTGCTCACTGGAGTACCGTCGATAAAGAGCTGCGCGCCATCTTCGTTGGTCGAAGCATCAAGGCAGAGGTTGAACCAACCGTCTTCCTGTGCTTCAGAATTGTTGCGCAGATACAGAGTGAAGTAAGCCGATTTACCCGATGGAACGTTTTGTATGAAATCGTTTTCAACCGAGATTTCCGGTACTTCTATCTGCACTGTAGCCTCATTGAGTGTATGCTTTTCAGGTTCGAAATAGCGGGTCTTTTCTTCGCCTTCGTATGGACAAGAGGTTGCACCTCCCTTGGTCTTGAAGATGAATGTGGAGAATTGGGTTGACTCTTTATTCATATCCTTATACTTCACATACTCACCGTCTTTGTTATAGCCCGATTCGCGGCAGATGTCAACGCTAATGTAGTCGTCGTCGCCACTCTCAGCGAGTTCAAAACCTTGACAGTGGGTTGCCGTTTCTTCGTCGGTAAACTCTCCACCATGGGTTGTTGAAACCGATTCTTCCATAATCAACTCATAACCATTGTTGTTGAATACTACACCTGTATTTCTAATTAAATGTTCTCCAACAGTGAAACTAAACCGTTGGGTCTCGGTGCGAGTAGTGGTAAATGCTTCAGAATACTCATAAGTACCACCGGCTTGGAACGAAATGTTGTTCACAAGGTCAGCTTTCACTTTCTGCTCCTCATTGTTGGCAATGTGCTGCTTCCATCGTTCAATCGATTGGTTAAACACAAGAATTGAGTCAGTTCCAACTTTTGTAGTATCGTTAGGGAAATAAATCTTGTAGCTCGGTCCGTCGTAAGCATTTTCGAGTGTATTGTTGCCAAATACAGGGTCGTTGTTGCTGCGGCCGAAATTAGGATCATCAGGCAAAAGCTTAGATACGAAACATGGTTTGTTATCGGCATCAGCTTTTGCTTGCCAGTCGGAACATTCACCCGGTTGGCGAAGAAGCTGATTGCGAGTGTCTTCCCACTTTGGTATCAAGGTGTTTTCGATGAAAACTTGAGGATAAACGAACAACGTCTTGTATTTTTCCGACAAGCTGATGCCCGTAGACTTTACAACCACATAATCCGAGCCTGTTTTCTGCGTGTCTATTATTAACACATAAGCATCGGCGTTTTCACTATAGTCTTTTTTGCTCATTACAACAATATTGTTGGTAGTGCCTATACTTATGTTGGTAGAGAACCCTACATACAAGTCGCCGTTAGAACCAACATAAAGCGGGTCTGAGCTTGTGGCAAATCGAGTGGTTGTGGTGAACTCTTTATAGTCAGTATCTGTACCACCAATCATTGAGGATACATTACCGCCGAAATTAGATTCTTTTTCTACTTTTAATTCATTTGATACTCCTGTGCCCACTCCGGTCCAAGTAACTGTTTTAGTGCCCAGTTTTAGTTTAGAATTTAAAGATGCGTCAATCATTATATCGCCATTGTAAGTGCTGGTGCGCGACACAGTAACACCTTTTTCAAGGTAAGAATAACTATTGCTGCCCGGTGGGTCGCGAAGCACAAACATTAGTTGGTCGGGGCCTTCGGTCAGGAAGTCATTACCGTTGATTTTCGAACCAATCACTACAGCGCTGAATTTACCATCCCAATCGATTGTTGTCGGCGTTTCTGAATCGCCATACGACATCGTCATGCTCAACGAGCGCAATGCACTCGTAAGTTCAGGATTACCCACTTGGAATGTCCATTCGGCATAACCATTCTCATCGGTCTCTACTTCCCCGAGGCCTTCTTCAGGATTTGCATATGCCAAATCGCCGCCAAAATTCAGTGTGGCATCAGACACTGTCACTATATCTTCGGCAACGTCGGCTTTATTATTACCGTTGCTGTCTTTATAGCGATATACTTGAGCGGTGGTAATGCCAAGGGTTACTATCTGACCTTGTTCGTAAACAGGTTTGCCTATTAAGTATTTTCCTGTTTTCTCGTCATAGGTAGTAACTTCAAACGATTTGCTGCTATCCAATTTCATTATTTTGGTTGTTTTCTTGCCAAAATAGTCAATCGGCGAACCGTTTTCTAATTGCTTGACCAAAATTGACGGAGAAACGGTGGCTATGAATTTCGACATATGTTGATACTCAACCGAATCAACGCGGTTGGTGTATTGTCCTTCCACCGAAATTGAGTCAACATACTCGTATTCGCTATATTGCTTAAAAAAGCTGCTGCTAAAGTCAATCGATTCATTGTTGCCGGATATAGATTTGGCATCATATCCCGGAACATCCACAATTACGTTATAACCTATAGGAAGCACATCTGCAAAGAATTCACCGGTTTCGGGGTTCGGAGTGATGGTAATAGTCTGTTTGTCATATTCCACCTTATTGCTCTTAACCGGAGTGACATACGGATTCTTGTGGTGCTCGTATGTAGCTGAGCGATATGCGGATGATAAATCATACCCCTGTTTGGTATGGGTTAAAGTCACCTTAACATTGTCGGCAAGGTTGTTCTTCGAGAGCGAGTGTCCCAAAGGATATTCCTCTTGAATGCGACCACCTGCCACGCGACCTATGTAGCGAACGGTAGTGATGTCTACAATGTTGGCTTCGCTTCTATCATCTTGATAATTGCAGTCGTTGCCGTCGAGGTCGGTAATGCGGCCATCGTCTTCGAATACGTGGTTGCTAAGCACGGCTTTCACTTCGTGGATACCTACAGGTACGCTGATAGTGTAATGTCCGTCGGCTCCGGTCATTGAAATGTTACCCTTACCGTCCATCACTGTAACACCATCTACCTTGAACGATACTCCTTCCACAGGAATGGTACCGCCCTTATACGTTACCTTACCATGAACCTGGAACGACGACTTGTCGGTGAAATTCACCGTATGGCTTTGCGACTGAAGGCTTATTAAGCGCAATTCTTTCTGAGGATCAAACTGGTGTATGCCCAGGCGTGGCACCACCATATAGGTTGTTCCATTGCCCACAAATGGCAAAGCACGCAGCAAGTACGAACCATCTTCATCGGTGTAGCTGCGGAATCCCAGCTGCGCTGCAGTTGGAACATCGGCATCGCTCAGCGTTGCCCCTGTCACCGTACCATGGTTCTTGTTATATACATTACCCTTATATGAGATATCGAAGAACTGGTCATCTACCGAATAGTCGAAAGTGTAATAAGCCTCAAGACCGGTTTCGTTACCTACTATATAGCGGCTATAGTCGCGAGCCAAATCAACGCTGTCGCGAGCTACGCTCCACAGACGCACTTCATCGATTACGCCCTTAAACTTATCACCCATTTCTATCGCCACGCTATCGGCTGTCACCACTCCGGTGCGAGCCACTTTGGCTTGGATAGTGTCGTTGACGTATAGATATAGGAAATCGCTCGCTGCTACTGCCGAAATGTGAACAAACGATGCTGATTCGGTGAATTTGCTCATATTATCGGTGGTTGTCACTGTCTGTGAACCAACGGTAAAGGCAAATTTGTCATTTTTATATTCAAGCGAATACATGCCAGGCTTATTCACAATCGTACCGTTACCTTCGGGCTTAACCCAAGCCTCGATAGTGGCTTCGTCGGTAGCATTGTTCATCAAACCTTTATTCTCTACGGTCATCTTGCCGTTGCCGTCGAAGCGATATGCCTTACCGCTGATGCCCGAACCTTCGGTAAACTCGGCACGAACCTCTACATCGGGCACTGCCTGACCGCTCTCGAATGTTACACGGCCATAAATGTCACCCGTAGTGGTGCGGAAACCTATTTCTCGCTTGCCAAACACATGGCTAACATTTTGATCACCGCACTTGGTGACTGTAGCTATCTCATATTCATACACCACCCCAGGTATTGCCTTGGTATCGTTATAGGAATATTGCGTAGATGCCAAGTTGGCTGTAACTTGATCTATTTGCTTAAACTCGTTTCCGCTGCCATACTCACGGGCACGGATTGAGAATACATCGATAGGCTTACCGTCGCTTGTCCATTCCAATTCCACATGGTCGGAAAAATAACCCTTCGACGCTATAAACGTTAGCACTCTACCCGATTCCGATCGGAATAGATTGCCATCTGACGTCACCTCAACAGGTGTTTGCTTGCTATACACTGTGCCACTTGGAACTACTGCTATGTCGTAAGAGTAAACATCGCAGGTAGTGGTAAGTTTTTCGGTATAACTGCGTTTTGCTACAGAATCAGCAGGTATGGTTACACTATAGTTCGTGCCCTTGCCTTGATTGAACCTTGTAATAGCAACTTTGGCATCGCTGGTCCATATATTTCCGTTGTCGTACTCCCACGTTATATTCACCGCCGAATCACCGACCATCTTTGCAAATGCCGACTTGACGTATTTATGCTCGGTTTTTACTGCAATGCTGGTGGTAACAGCTCCGTTCCACCCCCATTTCGATGCCGATGCGGTACGACGAAGGCGATAATAGTAAGTGCCATCGAATTTTGTGCCACTCACATCATCGCTAAAAGTATAAGTTGTTTTCGACTTATTATAATCTATTTTTGCTATAGATGTAGTGGTTGAGAAATCCGAATTAGTGCTTCGCTCTATCTCAAACTGGTCGCCACTGACGTATTCACCCGTTGGCGATTCCACATTCCACTGTAAATCTATAATACCACCATCTTTAAGTGTAGCCGATAATTCCTCCGGCCATGGATACGCTTTGATGTTAGTGGTGTAAGTATCCTTCAAACTAACATAATCATTAATCTTTGTATGATATTTCAAAACCACATCGTATGCAGCAGCTATCCTTGCCGCAACATCAAATTTAACTGGCGTACTTTCAATAGGCACAAGTCTGTCAAGTATAAATCCTGGTCTCTCAATCTTAATACTATCGCCAACTCGGCCATTAATTGTAAACTCATTGCAAACTTCATTTTGTTTGAAGTCGTAATTCAGAGTAGGCTTCGCAGGAATGTTGAATTCGTCAAGCGTTGCTAATTTTTGTATATAATAGTCATCTATACTTGTCGCATCGAATCTCACATACGCTAAAACCTTTATTTTGCTGGAGGCAAGTGCCCTTAAGCCAGATTCACTTAAGTAAATATGGTATTTAGCATAACACTTCTGTTTTGAATCTTTTGGGACATCTACCTCCGTATAATCGTCACGAGAAATTAACGTGTACACATCACCAACTTGAATACAAACCCTTTCGACATAGTCTGAATAAAGAGAACTTGTCATTTTTGTTTTTACCCAGTAATCCCCTTTTCCTCCTGCTTGAGGAGTTCCCTTTTTAGGATATGAGAGCATCTTGAAAATTTGGCAATTTTCTGGAGGCAAACTGGAGTCTTCGCGAAGGTCGGTTTGAAAAAAAACACCAGCATTATGTCCACCTTGTTCTGATATACCTTCATGATTATTTTCAGCATCATAAAAAGGTATAGTTACTGTCAAAACGCCTTTGGTCTCATTTAAATTTACCGAACCAAAAGTAATTGAATTATTATTGAACACACCAGCTTTCGCCGACGGCACTGACGCTATGGCTATCGCCACAACAATTAATAGTCGTGCCAGATGCCGCAGCATTGGCAACGAGTCCCAAGGCGGCAACTTTGCGTGCCTCCGCCTTAGCTTGCTTAAATCTTCTTTTGTTCTCATAAAATGTTTAATCTATTTTGTTATTTATTGTTGTTTTCAAGGGAGTTTCTGAGATTAGACATCTATGCTTAAAAAAATTAAAATAACCACCTTTCGTGACATCGAGCATCTTTTATATTCACATAGGCCTTATATCACTACAAAGATAAAAAATTTTACTTATTACGCACTAAAGCAAAAACACCACCCTTCCATTTTTTGAAAAGGTGGCATTTTTTTGATGTTTTAACAATAAATGCAATTTGACTATTCATCAAATTGCTGATTTGGCATATTCTAAAACTGCGATTCAGTCTGCATCATTCTTGCGCCATCGCGCTGGCGAACATCCTTCCTTATCGCTGAATATACGCGAAAAATGGCTCAGCGAAAGGAAGCCCGACGAGTCGGAAACTTCCTGCAGTTTCATCTGCGGATTCTGCTTCATTATGCGCTTTGCATACTCGATGCGCATATCCGAAATCCAGTCGCGGAATGTTTTATGATATACACTATTGATATACTCCGATAGATAGGTGCGATTGGTGCACAGCTGCAGCGACAATTCGTTGAGCGTTAGCCCGGGCTTGCAGAATCCTTCGTGCTTTATCCAATTCTCGATGTTGCGCGATATCTCAGCATGATACTCGGGGATAGCCTCGGCATCGGCAGCAACAGTTGCCATATCGCCCTTCTCGCTCTCTTGCATACCTATCTCCTCCATTAGGGCATTCTCAACCTTCTCGTAGAATAAGAAATAGTTCTGATAGCGGCAATAGAGATAGATGTAGAACGGAATCGACGATAAAATCCAGATAAACACATACTCATTCGGCAGGAAGGTGAGCAAGCCGCATCCCACGCCGTAGCCCACTGCCCAGTAGGTGAAAACCGACAGCCAGCGTATATATGCCTCTACATCATCGGAGTGGGTGTTCTCAAACATCTTCACTGCACGGTAATAGGTGCGCAGTAGTCGCGATGCGAGAAACACACCATATAGCACGAGCAAAGCGGCAAGCACAATAGTAGCCACCACCTGCATCTGGCTGCCGTGAGGCAATAGCACTACCCCTACCGACGCTGCCACGTACGCAACCCACATGGCTATATGCTTGCAAAATCTGCGCCGGGTGATATAACTGCTGTCGAGCAGCGTCATCATAGCCGAACCAAACAGCCAATAGCACAAGAAATAGGTGGACATATTCATCAATATGGTGGCTATCACGTCTTTGAACCTTATGGCATAGAAGAGATGCACCATATAGTTGGCGGCAAGCAAGAGCAGCGCCACACCCATCAATCGGCGCGACAATAGAAAGTTGGAAAATATCTTTTTCTCAGGTAATCGCGCCAATAGCATGTGGAAGCCGAAAAATAGCATCAGCGGAATAGACACTGACAGCGAATAGTGATATAATGACTCATCCATAAATTTCGAAAATATAACAATCCTTAAAAAACTAATCTTTGCAAGTGGGTGCTACAAATTTAGTGATTTTTTTGATTCCAATGCACTTTTTGTCGGCAAATAGAACTATTTTGTAAACAAAAGTTACACGGCAGCGCACCCTGCTATACAGCAGTGCGAGGCTGATGTGGCAATCCCCAGCCTGGCACGAAGATTATCACTGCTTAACCATGCGCAGGCTATGGCATTTGCCGCCGCTATGCACCTTTACCACATAGATTCCCGGTGCAAGTGCCGATACGTCGATGTCGGCAAATCGGCTGTGACCTGCACAAGCCTCTGCCATCACCTTGCTGCCCGATAGCGAGTACACCTCAACGCCTGTCAGGCTTCCATCAGCCGCCACTCGCATCACATCGCCCACCGGATTGGGGTAGATAATCACATCGCCTGTATCTGCCGTCACGCCATCTATGCCGCTTATCGAACCCACAGTGAAGGTAAGGAACGAGGTAAGCATAGTGCACGGAGTAACGTTGTAGTCGAAGATAGCTGCCTGATACGACATTCCCACCACAGCGTTCTTAAATGGCACACTGAATGTAACATCGCGGCTCTGCCCTGCCGTAAGATCGAAAAACGCCGACGAACCGCGGCAAAGCGAGGTCCCGCCCATGCGATAGATGTAGGCATCGAGCACGCCATTGAAGTAACCGCTCATGCAAGTTACGCGAACCGTCATTTCCACATTGGCAGCATTCACGTTGTCGGCATTAGTTATATTAAATCCTGTGGCTCGCAGCGAGTAGCTGCCTGTGTTTTCCTTCACAGTCACCTCTTCGGGCCAGTTTATCATATTTCCGTCGCAATCTACCATCACGAGGTAGTAAGTGCCTGCCTCGATGGTGCTCGGCAACATGGTAATGTGCTCCTGGGTCATCGATTCGCCGTTGCGAAGCTCATATATCAAGCCCTCGCCGCGGTGTACCTCAATTAAGTTTTCGTCCATCAAGGCTGGATAGATATATTGGCAGTAATCGCCGCCACGGTTGGTCACCGTTGCCGTCACAGAGTAGCGATAATTCTTATAAAACTGGGTGTTTTGGGTCACTGTGGCGTTCAATATGGGTTTTGCCACGGTTGGGTGCTTAAAAGTGGCATTATTGCCCTCTTTTTTCATGATAACGTAAGGTATCTTGCCCGGATATACCCTACCCTTGGCATAGAGATTGTGCGAAATGTCCCACACGGCTGGATATAGGCGATAATTGCCGTCGGGCAAGCCGCCAAGCGTGTTGGCATACACTCTGATGTTCTTATCGGCAAGCGAATAATAGTAGCTGCTTAGAATGCACCAGTAAATGTTGTTGCTCTGGGCAAAAGTTTCTTCGCCGGTCTCTTCGTTCACCGCCATTATGCCGAGGCGCATATAGTAATAATCCTTGAATATCGAGAACGAGGTCATGCCAGTCACACCAAACACCAGTTCGGTCATCGAGCCAAGGTCGGCGGTGCCTCTATTTATCGAGCAATCGCCATGGAAGCCTATTTCGATGCCTGCCTCGCCGCCTTCGTCTTTCTTGATGTTATACACCATCTCCAAGCCCTTGCTGTAGCCTGCATCGCTGCCGCCTATGCCTTGCTCTGATGGGTCGAGCGCCGACATCTTAAAGTATCCATCGTCGAGCCCCACCCAACCCCAATTGATGTGGAAATAGTCGTTCTTATCGTAACCGTCGCACACAAAGGCGTGACCACTTTTGGCATTATATCCGGCAAGATACACCACGCGACCGCTGCGTAATTCGTTACAGACCAAATCATTCCACTCATCGATGCCATAATAGGCGCGTTCTGCCATCTTTATGCTCTTGTCATATTTGAAGTAGTTTGGCAAAGCCTTAAAAAGTTCAGCCGAGGGAGCAGTAGATGAGGCATAATTCATGCCGCACGACACGCCGCAGCTATAGAGCAGCGTTGCCACTGCATTGGCTTGGGTTTCGTTGTAGCCTGCGCCGTAATAGTCGAGCATATTTGCCCAATCGTAAGTGGTCTCGCCGAAATCCACGCCGAGGGTCATGGTAGTGCCTCCGAGGGTTGCGTCGTAGCTTCGGCTGCCCTCACCCACTTCAGGCCAGTTGTGATACTTCATCACCTGAGCCATTGCTGTGGCAAGGCAACCGGTAACGCTGCGGTTAGAGCCCACCATAGGGCAAAGGTTGTTGAACGGCGTACTCTGCCCCCAGCGGGTGCTGAGCATTGGCGCAATGGTTGGGCGTGCATCGGCGGTCTGCACATAGCCGGGTGCTCGCTGCAAATCATTATCTATGGCATAACCTATCTCTTCGCTATAATACTGCAGCATATCGTCAAGCCCTGGAGCCACATTTTGCGGGTCGAAGCTGCCGCTATCGCTATATCCGAGCACTTGCTCTGTGCCATCGCAGCCCGACACTATCACAAAACCGCCCTGCGAGGCGTTGAACACATACAGGCGGTTCTGACCATCCTCAATCAGCACATGCGCCAGCTGCACACTGGCATCACCGTTCGCTGCCAACCTACTATTGCTTCGCAGAAATCTGTCTGCCACTTTCTGTGCTTCACTCACGCCTATTTGCTTCGCCGATACTGCAAAAACCGACGATATGATGGTAAAAAATATTATTATGCGTTTCATCGATGTAATATATTTGCTGTTGTGACTCAAAATTAACGATTTTGTCGCCTTTTTCACTCATTATTGCACGCCTCAAAATTGAGTTTAAGCATTTTTAACAGCCGTAAATGGCCAGTTACTGGTCATTTTCGCCACTATACTGTTCAGCATTTAAATATACTGCCTTATCGGCATAGGATATTGAAAAAATATCGCTACTTTTGAGATAGAACAACAAAAGAATTTCACTCATGTGTAACCAACAAAACAGGATTAATTATGAAAAAGTATTTTGCTGAATTGGTAGGTACATTCGTACTTACACTTTTTGGTTGCGGCACTGCCGTTAGCCTGAATTGCGGAATCGACACTGCATCGGTAGTAGGCACAGCGCTTGCATTTGGTCTTGCCGTAGTGGCTATGGCTTACACCATAGGCGGCATCAGCGGTTGCCACATCAACCCCGCCATTACCATAGGCTGCTTGCTTAGCGGCAGAATGAATGGCAAAGATGCCGCCGGATACATAGTGGCTCAAGTGATAGGCGCCATCTTGGCTTCGAGTGTGCTATATCTGCTTGTGACTACAGCCACCGTTCCTGCTGCAGGCACTGCCACTGGCGCTAATGCTTGCAATCTTGGCGTTACCAATGGTTTTATCGTGGAACTCGTGCTCACATTCGTGTTTGTACTCGTGGTGCTTGGCACTACCGACAGCAAGAAGGGCGCTGGCAATTTCGCCGGCTTGGCTATCGGCCTTAGCTTGGTGCTTATCCACTTAGTGGGCATTCACTACACTGGCACATCGGTCAATCCTGCTCGCTCTATAGGTCCTGCTCTCTTCGAAGGCGGCAAGGCTCTCGCCGACCTATGGGTATTTATCGTAGCTCCAGTGTTAGGCGCTGCATTGTCGGCATTGGTATGGAAGGCCATCGGTTCTGACAAATAAGCTCATTTCATCTCTCCCATGTCGGATACAATAACAGTTATCCGAGAATAAACTATTGGCACAGATTTTCTACAAACTGCATCGTGAAAATCTGTGCCAAAATTGTTTTTTATGCTTTCGAAGCAATATCCGCCACACCGGCGTTTGCCTCGCCATTTTTACGTTATTCTTCTACCGAGAACATTGGGTCCCACGACGGAAGCACTATCGGTTCTTGTTTGGTCAACTTCAAGATGTCCTCTGGCACGTATTTCTTGTCGAATACGAAGCGGAACATATATTCATCGAACCATTCATCGGTCATAATCAAATTGCCGTTGAAGCCGCTTTCCTTACCCCAGCTGTTTTCCACCATCCAGCGGATAGGTGCCTTGGTGGCTGCATCTACATCTACTGCTATCAGAGTCATGGCGTGCGACGAACCGCTGGCGTGGGTTAGAATGCGTTCGCGCTTATCCATAGTCAAATCGATGCCCAAAAGCGCCTTGTAGTCGAAGTTCTGCATATCGCAAGTGCCAAGCGAACGATTAAGGAATTTGCCTACATCGCATGAGATATACATTGCCTCGTTGTTCTTAATCATTTCGATGGCTATAGGCTTGATTTGGTCCATGGGCAGATTGAGGTATAGCCAGTCGTGACCGTCATAGGTGTGGCGGTCGTATTCGATGCGATACACCTTGCCATATTCGCGCGATGGGTCGTTCATCACAAGCACTGTCTGCTGATTGAGGTTATAGTCGCCCCAGAGTTCTTTGTAGAACGACTTTGGAGTATAGGTCTTGTCGCTCACAAGGTTGCCTGATGCAGTCTTAAATTCCCAGCGGAATTCAGTTGGAGGCACGCCGTAGGCAAGTGTAAGGATGTGATAGATATTGCCGAGCATCTTCACCTTTTCGGCTTCGAGCTGCTTCTTCTGTGCGCCGCCGGCTGCGAGTTTGCGAAGCTGCATACCGTAATCGCGAAGCTGCCACTTCATCTGCGAGGCTATCTGCGAGGTGTTGTTGCTCGAATAGGTCTCGGGCATAGCTTCTTTAGGCACCACACCATATTTCTCCACCAAGTCGGCCACGCCGGTAAATGTGCCGCCGTCGCTCAACGGGTTGCTGAATAGCCAATCCACAAATCGGTCGTCGAATGGCTTATCGGCAGTGTCGATTACGCCTTGAAGGAAGAGGTTCGACTTCTCGAGCTGGTCGAAGAAGAACAGATACACTTGCGAAAGCTCAAGTTTGGGCAAATTGTGCTTATT
>CALZAF010000069.1 GCA_945612775.1 uncultured bacterium
TTTTGGACCGGTATATCTAGCCATTTTTTTAATTATTAAAGTTATGTGAATCTCTTAAGTGCAGCCGCGATTGCAGAGAGGTTGTTATTGATGCAATCTATTCACTCATTGAGACTCTGGTTGTAAATAATGTTGTAAGAGCTTTAATCCGTTGTCAAATTATACTCTTCTTCTCTTAGGAGGACGGCATCCGTTGTGTGGAAGTGGTGTAACGTCGATAATCTCTGTCACTTCGATACCTGCTCCGTGGATGGTACGAATGGCTGATTCACGTCCGTTACCTGGTCCCTTCACATACGCCTTAACCTTGCGTAGGCCAAGGTCGAATGCTACCTTTGCGCAATCTTGGGCTGCCATCTGGGCTGCGTATGGAGTGTTCTTCTTCGAACCACGGAAACCCATCTTACCTGCACTTGACCAAGATATAACTTGTCCCTCGCCGTTTGCAAGGCACACAATAATGTTGTTGAAAGAAGAATGTACGTGGAGTTGACCTACGCCGTCAACCTTAACATTTCTCTTCTTAGCTGCGACTGTTTTTTTTGCCATACTTTAATATTATTTAGTAGCTTTCTTTTTGTTAGCAACTGTTTTCTTACGGCCCTTACGTGTACGGGCATTGTTCTTTGTGCTTTGGCCACGAACTGGAAGACCAATACGGTGGCGGATGCCTCGGTAGCAACCGATATCCATCAAGCGCTTAATGTTCAACTGTGTTTCGCTACGAAGGTCACCTTCTACCTTGTAGTTTGCGCCGATTACCTCACGCACTTTGGCTGCCTGTGCGTCGCTCCAATCCTTTACCTTGATATCTTCGCTGATACCTGCAGTCTTGAGAATAGTAGCTGCTGCGCTGCGGCCGATTCCATAGATATAAGTCAAGGCGATAACACCTCTCTTGTTTTGGGGCAAATCTACCCCGACAATTCTTACTGCCATATATTATTATTATATTTTTTCAAAAATAATATAAATTATCCTTGACGTTGTTTGTACTTAGGATTCTTTTTGTTAATCACATATAAGCGACCTTTGCGGCGAACAATCTTGCATTCTGGGGTACGCTTCTTTACTGATGCTTTTACTTTCATAATTCTTATGTAGTTTTTTTATTTGTATCTAAAAGAAATTCTTCCTTTTGTTAAATCGTAGGGCGACATCTCCACTTTCACCTTGTCGCCTGGTAGAATCTTGATGTAGTGCATGCGCATCTTGCCCGATATATGGGCGGTGATCTCATGACCGTTCTCCAATTCTACTCGGAACATCGCGTTCGACAACGCCTCCACGATTACTCCGTCTTGCTCTATAGCTTGCTGTTTTGCCATATATAAATTAAATCGATTTGTCTCCTAAAACTTCTTCAATATATTTGAACGATGATAAGATATCGGGCTTGCCGTTGTGAATAGCTATAGTGTGCTCGAAGTGCGCCGATGGCTTGCGGTCGCGTGTGCGGCATGTCCATCCGTCGCGCTCTATCACTATGTTCTTGCTACCCAGGTTGATCATGGGCTCTATGGCTATCACCATGCCGTCCTTCAGCAACGGACCTATGCCGCGGCGACCATAATTTGGCACCTCTGGGTCCTCGTGAAGCTTCTTGCCCACTCCGTGTCCGGTAAGCTCTCTCACCACACTGTAGCCTCGCTTTTCGCAATATTCTTGCACCGCATTGCCGATATGGCCTATTCGGTTGCCAGGTATGGCTTGCTCTATGCCGAGGTAGAGCGACTCTTTGGTTGTCTTCAGAAGCTGAAGCACCTCGGGTGCTACTTCGCCCACACAGAAGGTGTAAGCCGAGTCGCCGTTAAATCCGTCCTTCACCGCTCCGCAGTCGATCGACACTATGTCGCCCTCTCGAAGCGTGTAGTTCGATGGAATTCCGTGCACCACATTCTCATTAACTGAGATACACAGTGTGTTGGGATATCCTGCATACCCGAGGAATCCGGGTGTTGCCCCTTGCGAGCGTATATAATCCTCAGCTATGCTATCAAGTCGTAGAGTGGTTATCCCTGGGGCTACCCATTTGGCCATCTCGCCAAGTGTACGGGCCACCACCAGGTTAGCCTCTCTGATTAGTTCAATTTCTTCTTCGGTCTTAAGATAAATCATCGTGAAACGCCTCCTTAATAGCCTGCGCGTCCTTTAATTTTACCTGACTTCATCAAGCCGTCATAATGGTGCATGCTCAAGTGACTTTCGATTTGTGAAAGTGTGTCGAGCACCACGCCCACCATGATGAGCAACGATGTACCACCAAAGAATTGTGCAAATTCTCTACTTACACCGCAGATGCTTGCAAATGCTGGCAAGATTGCTACCACACCAAGGAACAACGAACCAGGGAATGTGATGCGGCTCATGATTGAGTCGAGATATTCCGCAGTCTTTGTACCTGGCTTAACGCCTGGCACGAAACCGTTGTTGCGCTTTAGGCCGTCGGCGATGTCGTTTGGACGTACTGTAACAGCTGTGTAGAAATAAGTGAACAGGATGATAAGTACGAAGTAAACAGCATTATACCAGAAGCCTGTCATGTCGCTGAACTGGCGAACCACCCAGCTGCTCTGACCATCGGCGCTGAAACCTGCAAGTGTGATAGGAATAAACATGATAGCCTGCGCAAAGATGATAGGCATAACGTTTGCAGCGTTAACCTTCAATGGAATGTACTGGCGAACGCCACCTACTTGACGGTTGCCTACGATGCGCTTAGCATACTGCACTGGCACACGGCGTACACCCTGAACGAGCATCACTGCGCCAGCGATTACAGCAAACAATAGGATGAATTCAATCAAGAACATTACCAAACCACCTTGTGCTGTGGTCAATCGGTTGGTGAATTCCTGAACAAAAGCACCTGGGAAACGGGCAATAATACCCACCAAGATGATGAACGAAATACCGTTGCCAATACCCTTATCGGTGATCTTCTCACCAAGCCACATGATAAACATACTACCAGCAGCCAAGATAATGGTTAGGTAAATCATATCGAAGTAACCAAAGCTCGCAATGCCACCAGCTGCCTTTACCTGATACTGAAGGTTCATCAAATAAGCTGGACCTTGCAACAAAAGGATAAACACTGTGAGATAACGAGTGTATTGGTTAAGCTTAGTGCGGCCACTCTCACCCTCGCGCTGCATCTTTTGGAACTGTGGCAATACCATGCCCAAAAGCTGTATCACAATCGAGGCTGTGATGTATGGCATAATACCCAAAGCGAAAATCGAAGCTTGCGAGAATGCACCACCCGAGAACATATCGAGCAGCTGCATCAAGCCTCCGCTTGTGAAGTTCTTCAAAGCGTCGAGCTCTGCTGGGCTGATGCCTGGAAGCACCACAAAACAACCGAATCGGTACATAAGTACCAATACGATTGTAATGATGATTCGCTTCCGCAAATCCTCAATTTTCCAAATGTTTTTTATTGTATCAACAAATCTCATTGGGAATCGGGATTAATTAGAGTTTTTCAATTGTTCCGCCAGCGGCTGTGATAGCTGCCTCTGCACTCTTTGAGAATGCGTGAGCCACTACATCTACCTTCTTCGACAATGTACCCACACCAAGCACCTTGATGAGCTGGTTCTTGCGTACCTTGCCTGCTGACAACAAATCTGCTACAGTTACCTTGTCCAAACCTGCAGCTACTGCTACTTCGTCGATTACCGATAGGTTAACTGCCTTATATTCTACTCTGAAGTGGTTCTTGAAACCGAACTTAGGCAAACGGCGTTGAAGTGGCATCTGACCGCCTTCGAAACCAACCTTAGTCTTGTAACCTGAACGTGACTTAGCACCCTTGTGACCACGGGTAGATGTTCCACCCTTGCCCGAACCAGCACCACGACCAATTCGCTTACCTTTCTTGTTAGAACCTACAGCAGGTTGTAAATTACTTAAATCCATATTCTTATTCGTTATTTTAAGCGTTAGTCACTTCAACAAGGTGACGTACTTTATTTACCATTCCCAAGACCTGTGGAGTAGCTTCCTTCTCCACCACTTGATTCATCTTCTTTAGTCCGAGTGCATCGAGGGTTGCCTTTTGAGATGCTGGACGGCCTATGCGGCTCTTTACTTGCTTAATTGCGATTTTTGCCATGATTCTCAAAATTTTTAACCATTAAACACTTTGTCAAGACTCACACCACGGTGTTGTGCCACCTGCATTGGGCTACGCATTTCCGACAATGCTGCGATAGTAGCCTTTACAAGGTTGTGTGGGTTCGACGAACCCTTGCTCTTTGCCAACACGTCAGTAATACCTACACTCTCGAGCACCGCACGCATAGCACCACCGGCCTTTACACCGGTACCAGGAGTTGCTGGCTTCAAGATGATGCGAGATCCACCGAACTTAGCGATTTGTTCGTGAGGAATTGTACCCTTGTGTACTGGAACCTTAATCAGGTTCTTCTTTGCAGCTTCTACACCCTTTGCAATCGCTGTAGTAACTTCGTTTGCCTTACCAAGACCATAGCCGATAATGCCGTTGTCGTTACCTACAACTACTATTGCAGCGAATGTGAATGTACGACCACCCTTGGTTACCTTTGTAGTACGGTTGATGGCTACAAGGCGATCCTTCAATTCGATATCGTTAGTCGATTTTACTCTGTTATTTTTATTTACCATGATTTCTTAAAATTTAAGTCCGCCTTTGCGAGCGCCTTCAGCTAATGATTTAACTCTACCATGGAACAAGAAACCGTTGCGGTCGAACACTACTTCGCTGATGCCTGCTGCAAGTGCCTTGGCAGCAACGTTTTCGCCTACCTTCTCTGCGATTTCGCTCTTTGTTCCTTCTGCAATTCCCTTCGAAGATGCAGCAACCAATGTTACACCAGCTTCGTCATCGATAAGCTGTACATAGATTTGCTTATTGCTTCTGAACACGCTCATGCGTGGACGTGCGGCACTGCCCGAAATACGGCCACGGATGCGTCTCTTAATCTTTATTCTTCTTGCTATCTTAGATACCATAATTCTAATAATTATTATTTGGCAGATGCCGATTTACCTGACTTACGACGAATTACTTCACCTACGAACTTAATACCCTTGCCCTTGTATGGTTCAGGCTTGCGGAAAGTGCGAATCTTTGCGCAAATTTGTCCGATTAATTGCTTATCGCACGACTCAAGCGTGATAAGTGGGTTCTTATTGCGTTCGGTCTTTGCTTCTACCTTCACTTCGGCTGGAAGACGTAGGTAGATGGCGTGTGAATAGCCCAATGCAAGCTCAAGCACCTGGCCAGTGGCTGTGGCACGATAACCTACACCCACAAGTTCCATCTCCTTCTTGTAACCTTCGCTAACACCTACCACCATGTTGTGGATAAGCGAGCGATACAAGCCGTGCTGTGCACGCATCTCACGTTCGTCGTTTGGACGTTCTACCACGATGTGGCCGTCTTCTACCTTAATGGTGAGTGCTGGATTCAACTTTTGCGACAATTCTCCCTTAGGGCCCTTTACTGTGATTACGTCGTCCTTAATCGACACTTCAACTTTAGCAGGCAACACAATTGGCAATTTTCCTATTCTTGACATATTATATTCCTCCTATTCATTAATAAACGTAACACAATACTTCGCCGCCAATCTGTTGAGCCTTAGCTTCCTTGTTGGTCATCAAGCCCTTTGAGGTCGAGATGATGGCGATACCTAAACCATTCAACACGCGAGGCATGTCCTTGTAGCCAGTGTATTGGCGAAGACCTGGACGAGATACTCGCTGTAAGCTCTTAATTGCGTTGACCTTGTCAA
Source organism: uncultured bacterium (assembly GCA_945612775.1). GTDB lineage: Bacteria > Bacteroidota > Bacteroidia > Bacteroidales > Muribaculaceae > SFTJ01. Next base: position 5,787 of record CALZAF010000069.1, read on the forward strand.
CTGGATCGTACTTCAATGCAATCTTGATAGTACCACCTGGAACATTGCCCTCAATGAACTTGTAGTTCAAGATGTAGCCCTGTTCGAAGAGGATCTTAGTGATGCCTCTCTTCAATTTCGAAGAAGGGATTTCAACGACTCTGTGTTGAGCCTTGATCGCATTCCTCAATCTTGTTAAATAATCTGCTATTGGATCTGTCATAAAAAATTTGTTTTAAATTGATTCGGTGAATTCGCCGAACAATATTTAATACTAAAATTAACTGTAAATTCGTCTTTTTTGATGTGTTGAACGCAATTACCAGCTTGCCTTCTTAACGCCAGGAATCAAACCAGCCGATGCCATTTCGCGGAATTGGATACGCGAGATGCCGAATTGGCGGATATAACCCTTTGGACGGCCTGTAATCTTGCAGCGGTTGTGCATACGCACTGGGCATGCGTTCTTTGGAAGTGCCTGAAGAGCTTCGTAGTCGCCAGCTGCCTTAAGCGCTGCACGCTTCTCTGCATACTTTGCAACAAGCTTTGCTCTCTTCACTTCACGAGCTTTCATCGATTCTTTTGCCATATTTCTCCTAAATTAGTTTTTAGCGTTCTTAAAAGGTAGGCCAAACTCCTTCAATAGAGCATAACCCTCTTCGTCGGTCTGTGCAGTAGTCACGAATGTGATGTTCATACCCATCAACTTCTGGATTGTGTCGATGTTGATTTCTGGGAAGATAATCTGCTCAGTGATACCCACTGTGTAGTTGCCACGGCCGTCGAGCTTGCCTTCAATACCCTTGAAGTCGCGGATACGTGGAAGAGCAATGCGGATGAAGCGTTCCATGAATTCATACATGCGGTCGCGACGCAATGTCACACGCACACCGATAGGCATCTTCTTACGAACCTTGAAGTTCGAAATATCCTTCTTCGACAAGGTCTGTACAGCCTTCTGGCCTGTAATCATGGTCAATTCATTGATTGCGGTCTCAATCACCTTCTTGTCGGCTGTTGCCTCACCAAGACCTTCGTTGATTACAATCTTTACAAGGCGAGGTACCTGCATAGATGAAGTGTAGTTGAACTTCTTCAACAATGCAGGGGCAATTCTCTCATCGTATTCTTTCTTTAGAGTTGTCATTATTTAATCTCCTCTCCTGATTTTTTAGAAATTCTTACTTTTTTGCCATCCTCTTTCACTGCAATGCCCACGCGGGTTGGCTTACCATCCTTTGGGTCGATAAGCTGCAGGTTCGACACGTGAATTGGTGCTTCCATCTTCACCAAGCCGCCCTGAGGATTCTTTGCATTTGGCTTTGTGGCCTTTGTTACCACATTGACACCTTCTACCACTGCACGGTTCTTGCTGATAAGCACCTTGAGAACGCGACCGGTCTTACCCTTGTCGTCTCCAGCGTTTACATATACGGTGTCTCCTTTTTTGATATGCAATTTTGCCATAATTCTTGTTTTCTCTAATTTTTGTTGGTTACATTAAAGAACTTCAGGTGCCAACGAAACAATCTTCATGTTTGTTGCACGCAATTCGCGAGCCACAGGACCGAAGATACGTGTACCACGCAATTCACCCGACGCATTCAATAACACACATGCATTGTCGTCGAAACGGATATACGAGCCATCGGCACGGCGAATTTCCTTCTTTGTTCTAACGACTACTGCCTTCGATACAGTACCTTTCTTCACATCCGAAGAAGGGATGGCGTTCTTAACGGTAACCACAATGATGTCACCTACCGAAGCGTAACGGCGTCCGGTGCCACCAAGCACGCGGATGCAGAGCACTTCACGTGCGCCACTGTTATCTGCTACTACTAATCGACTTTCAGTCTGTATCATAATTTTTACTTAGCTTTTTCGATTATTTCTACTAATCTCCATCTCTTAGTTTTGCTCAATGGACGAGTCTCCATAAGGCGTACTGTATCGCCCACGTTGCACTCATTCTTTTCGTCATGAGCATGGTACTTCTTTGTCTTGTTGACAAACTTACCGTAGATTGGGTGTTTCTCCTTCCACTTGATAGTAACAGTGATAGTCTTGTCACCCTTGTTGCTCGAAACAACCCCAACTCTTTCTTTTCTCAAATTTCTCTTTTCCATGTTCTGTCTTGGGATTATTTAATGTTTAGTTCACGTGCGCGCAACTCTGTCTTCATACGTGCAATCATCTTTCTGTCGGCAGTAATCTTTGCAGGATTATCCAATGGAGAGATTGAGTGATTGATCTTTTGTTGAAGATATTCCTTTTCAGCCACCTCAAGGCGCTCCTGAAGCTCCTTGGTGCTTAATTCCTTGATTTCTTCCTTTTTCATAGCTTATTACACGTTTTGAGTTGGGTCGTAATCACGTCTTACGACGAACTTGGTTATAACTGGAAGTTTCTGTGCAGCCAAACGTAGCGCTTCCTTTGCGATATCGTAGCTTACGCCTTCTACTTCAAAAATTATACGGCCTGGTGTGATAGGGAATACATAGGCTTCAGGACTACCCTTACCTTTACCCATACGCACATCAGCAGGCTTCTTTGTGATTGGCTTGTCCGGGAAAATTCTGATCCAGATTTGTCCTTGACGTTGCATGTGACGTGTTACTGCCACACGTGCTGCCTCTATCTGACGAGCGGTAATCCACTTGGTCTCAAGAGACTTGATGCCGAATGAACCGAAAGCCAACTGGTTGCCACGACCAGCGACGCCTTTGCTGACGCCCTTGGCAGGTCTTCTGTATTTTAGTCTTCTAGGTTGTAACATTGTTCTGTACTAAAATTGTGTCGGTTTAACGATTGTTTTTTTGCTTTCTGAAGCCGCCCTTGCGTGCTCCGTTGTTATTACCACGACCTTCCTTGCTGTTGGTAGTGAACTGTGGCGCAAGATCCTTCTTGCCATACACCTCACCACGGCAAATCCACACCTTGATACCTATCAAACCTACCTTGGTCAATGCTGGTACCAATGCATAGTCGATGTCAGCGCGAAGAGTGTGAAGTGGAGTACGTCCTTCCTTAAACATTTCAGAACGTGCCATTTCAGCACCGTTCAAACGGCCGCTCACCTGCACCTTGATGCCCTCTGCACCCACACGCATGGTAGATGCGATAGCCATCTTCACTGCACGACGGTAAGCAATCTTACCCTCTACTTGGTGTGCAATCTGCGATGCCACGATTTGTGCATCGAGCTCTGGACGCTTCACTTCGAAGATGTTGATCTGAACATCCTTCTCGGTAATCTTCTTCAATTCTTCCTTAAGCTTGTCGACTTCGCTACCAGCCTTGCCGATAATCACGCCTGGACGCGATGTGCACACTGTGATTGTAACAAGCTTGAGAGTTCTCTCTATAACAATGCGAGACACACTACCCTTTGCCAAACGAGCATTAAGATACTTGCGAATCTTCGAATCCTCGAGCAAAGTATCTCCATAGTTATTTCCACCATACCAGTTAGAATCCCAACCTCTGATGATGCCTAAGCGATTGCTTATTGGATTTACTTTCTGTCCCATGTTTCTTATGCTTCAGTTTTAGCGTTAGTATTTTCGATTGTATCCACGAACAATGTCACGTGGTTTGAGCGCTTGCGGATGCGATAGCCGCGACCCTGTGGAGCTGTGCGGAGGCGCTTGAGCATTGGTGCGCAGTCAACGAAGATCTTGCTCACTACCAATTCGCCATCCTCAGCCTTGCGTTCATTCTTTTGCTCCCAATTTGCAATTGCCGAGCGAAGGAGCTTCTCTACCTTTGCTGCAGCTTCTTTATTTGAGAATCTAAGGAGACCAAGAGCGCGGTTCACTTCTACGCCGCGAATCATGTCAGCCACCAAGCGCATCTTGCGTGGCGAACTTGGCACGTTCTTCAGCTTAGCGAAGCTAACTTGCTTCTTAGCTTCCTTAATCTTATCTGCTGATAATTGTTTTCTTTTACCCATTGTAGTATTTAATTCAATTTTTTAAAATTGCCATTCCCGGGCCCTTATTTCTTATTGCCGCCGTGGCCACGGAAGTTGCGTGTTGGTGCAAATTCACCAAGCTTGTGTCCTACCATGTTCTCGGTTACATATACAGGAATGAATTTATTTCCATTGTGCACAGCAAAAGTGTGGCCAACGAAGTCTGGAGAAATCATCGAAGCGCGCGACCATGTCTTGATCACAGCCTTCTTGCCGCTTTCTTCCATTGCTGCCACCTTCTTTTCTAGCTTTACACTGATGTATGGGCCTTTTTTTAATGATCGACTCATAAGTTTACGATTTAATCAAATTACTTTTTTCTTCTTTCAATAATGTACTTAGAAGATTGCTTCTTTGGTGCACGTGTCTTCAAGCCCTTAGCGTACAAACCAGTGCGCGAACGTGGGTGTCCACCTGACTGACGGCCTTCACCACCACCCATTGGGTGATCCACTGGGTTCATTACTACACCACGGTTGTGTGGACGACGTCCTAACCAGCGAGAGCGACCTGCCTTACCCGACTGCTCCAATGCGTGGTCGCTGTTGCCAACAACTCCGATGGTAGCCTTGCAAGTAGCAAGAATCTTTCTTGTTTCGCCCGAAGGTAATTTGACGATAGCGTAATTTCCTTCTCTCGAAGTCAACTGAGCAAAGTTGCCGGCGCTGCGTGCTATCTTAGCACCCTGACCTGGACGCAACTCGATGTTGTGAATTAAAGTACCAACAGGTATGTGACTTAGTGGAAGTGCATTTCCCAAATCAGGAGTTGCATTTTCACCGCTTACTACTGTAGAGCCAACTTCCAATCCGTTGGGTGCGATAATGTAAGCCTTCGAACCATCAACATAATAAAGCAATGCGATACGAGCCGAACGGTTTGGATCGTATTCAATCGACTTTACTGTTGCTGGAACACCGTCCTTGTTGCGCTTGAAATCGATAAGACGAAGCTTACGCTTATGTCCGCCACCTAGGTAGCGCATTGTGCGGTGACCCTCATTGTTGCGGCCGCCGCTGATTCTCTTACCGACAACAAGCGATTTCTCTGGTGTACTAGCAGTGATGTCATCAAATACACCAATAATCTTGTGTCTTTGCCCCGGTGTTGTGGGCTTCAATTTTCTTACTGCCATTTTCTATTATTAAATATTGCTATAAAAATCAATAGTTTGTCCTTCAGCAAGTGTAACTACCGCCTTCTTGAAGGCTGCCATCTTGCCGCGGAGAAGACCACTCTTGGTATAACGCTGCTTGCGCTTGCCACTGTAGTTCATTGTGTTTACCGCTACCACCTTTACATCGTACAACTTCTCTACCAATGTCTTGATCTGGTACTTGTTGGCGTCAGGAGATACACGGAATGAATAACGACCCGACTTCTCTGTAATCGCATTTGCCTTTTCGGTTACGATTGGTTGAATTGTAATTTCCATATTTATTACCTCCTAATTTTAAAATTGGTTTAACACAGCTACACTGCTCTCAGTCAATACCATCTTCTTATTGTCAAGAATCTTGTAGGTATTCAACTCAGATGCAGTCATAATTGTTGCTCCTTCAACATTGCGAGCTGACAAATATACGTTTTTCTTTTGAGTCTCTAAAACTACAAGCGCCTTTACACCCGAAATTTCAAGATTTTTAGCAAAGTTTACGAAATTTTTAGTCTTTGCTACCTCAAAATCAAAGTCTTCTACTACTACAATCTGATTGTTTTGTGCCTTGAAGGTCAATGCCGACTTGCGTGCCAATGCCTTTACCTTCTTGTTTAGTTTGAAGCTATAGTTGCGTGGACGTGGACCAAATACGCGACCACCACCTACCAATACTGGCGAGTTGATGTCACCGCGACGTGCTCCACCACCACCCTTCTGGCGGCCAAGCTTCTTGGTTGAGCCCGAAACTTCACTTCTCTCCTTTGACTTGTGAGTACCCTGGCGCTGGTTTGCCAAGTACTGCTTAACGTCCAAATATACGGCGTGTTCACTTGGTTCTGCTACTGCAAACACTGCATCGTTAAGCGTTACCTTCTTGCCGGTATCCTTTCCTTCGATGTTATATACTGCGAGTTCCATTATTTTTCAATTAAAACGATTGAACCTTTGTGACCTGGAATTGAACCTTTCACGATAAGAAGGTTGTTTTCTGGCATCACTTTTACTACTTGTAGATTTTGAACAGTTACGCGTTCGTTGCCCATCTGACCTGCCATGCGCATGCCCTTAAACACCTTTGCTGGATAAGAACAAGCACCGATAGAACCTGGTGCACGAAGGCGGTTGTGCTGACCGTGTGTCGACTGACCTACACCGCCGAAACCGTGGCGCTTTACCACACCTTGGTAACCTTTACCCTTTGAAGTGCCGATAACGTCTACAAATTCTGCGTTGCTTAGGTAATCTACTGTAATAGTGTCACCAAGCTTGTATTCGCCTCCAAAATTCTTGAACTCGGCCAAGTGTCTTTGTGGTGCTACCCCTGCCTTTGCGAAGTGACCTGCTTCTGGCTTTGTAGTGTGCTTCTCCTTCTTCTCGATGAAGCCCAACTGCAATGCTTCGTAGCCGTCGGTTTCTACTGTCTTCACTTGAGTAACTACACAAGGACCTACTTCGATAACAGTGCACGGTATGTTCTTAC
>CALZAF010000070.1 GCA_945612775.1 uncultured bacterium
AGTGGCTATCTACCAACCGCATACAGCTCGAAAAGCTCAAGAGCGGCCGCAAGGTGGACAACTCGCTAGAGGACTATGATATATAACCACATCATCTTCTTAACACTAATCTCCACGAATTCTGAAACACATATCTCCACAATTTGTCATTATGACTTCTAAGGATAAACAAAGAGCAACCGTGAAAATCTGTGGAAAGCATGTGTTATCTGTGTTGAAATCGCAAAAGCATATATCACATTACCCATTCCCTCCGAAACAAATTATTATGCGCAGCGTGAAGTGGGATTAGGCGTGGGGCGCGGCGATTTTAGGAATTTTAATAGTATGCATAATGATAGATTCTTGCAAAATATTTAATTTTACATTCGGTAAGGACGATGTACTATGAAATCGGTATTGCATAGAATCATATTATCCATAGTTTTTGCTATGGCCACGGTGGTGTGGGCTGTGGCGCAACTTCCGCAGGACTTTCGTACTGAGCAGATTGCGCTATGCCTGCAGCGCGCGGAGTGCTTGCCCGGCGACACGGTGGCTGTGTCGGGGCAGGCGACTTGCATCGCAGCCAACCGATTTCTGCCTTACAGCAAATATCTTTATCTCGAACTCATAAACCCCTCGGACTCGGTGGTGCTGCGCCAAAAGGTGAAATGCCACCCCGAAGGCTCGTTCTGCACCGCTGTTGCCATAGATAGGCATTGGGCAAACGGAGAGTATTGCGTTCGCGCCTACACCCGGCTGATGCGCAACTTCTCGCCCGAGTCGTTCGCCATCGAGCAGCTGCTGGTGGGCGAAACCTATCCAGAAATAATCAGAAACTCCACCGAGGGATTGAAATGCACCATAGTGCCGCACGGCGGACACTTGCACACGGGGTCGCTGCAGAGCATCACTGTGCGAGTGGCAAATGCCCTTAACCACCCATTGGGCGGCATTCCGCTGTCGATAACCACACAGCAAGGCGACACAGTGGCGCGACACCGCACCACACCTTCGGGATTGGCACTGATTTCGTTTACACCAATAGAAGGCACAGACTATACCCTCAACCTCAGCACAGGCAAGGAGAAAAAGCAATATCCAGTGCCGTTATGCAACGACTCCACGCCCTCGATTCAAGCATCTCTAAAGGACAAAAAGGCTGCATTTATCATCGAAGGAATCAATCCCAATACTCACAAACTGCATCTCTATGCCTACGACCGCATGAACGGCATTATGCACAGCCAATTGCGACACACAGCAGGGTCGTTTATGCTCGAGAAGATGCCTCAGGCGCTCACGCTGTTTCTTACCGACGACAGTTGCCGCATCTTGGCGCAACGAACGGTGACAAATCGCCTTGAAGACGTCCTTAAGGTGGTATTTCCCTCGACTATAGGCGTGGATGTGCCTATCATGATGCCCAAAATCGAAGGCGCTACCGTGCAGGCGCGATTGGTGCCACAGCGAGCGCTCGGAGTTCAAGCTGCCGAAAGCCAGATTAACTATCTCTCCGACCTTAGTTCGCCGTTGCCCTTCCCCGAACGGTTTTTCACGCTCTCGCAGCGCGACCGCAACGCCGAACTGATGGCATGGATAGGCACCACCACATTCAATCGCTTCGCACTCGACAAGGCAGTGGCTCTCGACTCAGCCATCTACACCTTTGCACCCGAGGAAGTGATGTATTTCCGCGGTTCAGTTAGCACCATGTCGCGCCACCCCTTCACCGACGGCACTCTGGTGGCATATAACACCAGCACCGATGCAGCCTATTATGCCGACATCGACTCAAATGGCGAATTCAAAATAGCCGTAGATGACTTCACCGATGGCACACAATTCTTTCTGCAGGCATTGAATGAGAAAAACAACCCGGAGGCATTGATAATCAAGGTAGCCGACGACACATTTCCTGCCGTAGCCATCCCCCCGCTCTATTCGCCCGAAATCACCGTTAAGGCGCATACTCAAGCCGACGTCATACGCTCCAGCGAACGCTTCTACGGCAATTCCATCAAGTCGCGCGAGATGATAGAGGCAAACCGATACCTCACCCTGCTCGACATACTCAAGGATATGGGAGAAATACGCATCGTGAAGCCTCAAGAATCGTCCGACTACGTGCTGGTGCCGGCACGCAGCACGGCATCGGTAGGCGACAGCCCGATGATGATACTCATCGACGGACAGCGCACGCCATTGCCACCGTCGAGCCTGATGAATATGCCAGCATTTGAAATCGAATCGGTGGAATATCTGCGTCCATGGGAAGCACTGACCTACACCTCGGGCGCGCCAAACGGGGCGATAAACATTTGCACACGAAGTTATCACAATATGCCCAAGGCTAAATCGAAAGGCACCATCTACACTCCCATGGGACTAACTCCCCGCACCGAGATGCCAATGCTGAAAGCCGACACCCCGGGCAACTACCGACTGATAATCGACATAATTGCCCCTCAGGGAATACACTCATACGAAAGCCTAGTGAAGGTGTTGGCAAAATAGATTATTTTGTAGGATTAAGGTCGATAAAAAGAGCAAAAACCGAGTATCAGTCCTGCCGGATTTCGGTCTTGCCCGAAAGATACAGTTCGAGTCCTCGGCGGCGCAAAGTGCACGCAGGGCAATGCCCGCAACCGTCGCCCACCACACCATTATAGCAAGTGAGCGTGCGAGTACGCACCAAGTCGAGCACGCCGAGCGAATCGGCAAGCGCCCAAGTCTGCGCCTTGTCGAGCCACATCAGCGGCGTGTGAATCTTGAACTGCGCATCCATGGCAAGGTCGAGCGTCACGTTAAGGCTCTTGATAAAGGCATCGCGACAATCGGGATAGCCGCTAAAATCGGTCTGCGACACACCTGTAACTATATTGAAGATGCCATGTTCGCGAGCAAACACAGCTGCAATGCTCAGGAAGAACAAGTTTCTGCCGGGTACAAATGTGTTGGGGAACGAATTCTCGGGTTTCACCTCATCGATGGTTATACTCTTATCGGTTAGCGAGTTAGAGCCCAACTGCCCCACCAAAGGCACATCGAGCACATGAAACTCCACATCAGCCTCCTTGGCAATATCGCGGGCAAGTTCCACCTCGAGCGCATGGCGCTGACCATAACGAAAACTCAATGCCACGACGCGGTTAAAACGCTGTTTCGCCCAAAACAAACAAGTGGTGGAGTCCTGACCTCCGCTAAATACCACCAATGCCGACTCTCCCATTATCATAGGTCGTTGATTTTAAGAATGTTATACGAAATCTTTTCATCATACACATCGGTTTGCTCATGGCGCTTGATGTAGCGTACCACCACATTGGTAATAGGCAACGCCACCACCTCGTAGAGCGTTTTCAAAATCACCTGCACAAGCATCATCTTAAGCAACTCTGGCACAGGCATCAATCCGCCGAAAGCGAGAGGGAAAAAGATTAGCGAATCGGCACCCTCGCCAGCGATGGTCGATGCAATGGCACGCACCGAGAAGTGACGACCTTGCGAAGCCACCTTCATGCGACTCATCACGTAGGCATTGATAAACGAGCCAATCAAGAAAGCCGAAAGCGATGCCACAGCGATGCGCGGAGCAAGTCCAAACACAAAGTTAAACGCATCGGCACCTGTCCAGAATGGTGCTGCCGGCAGCATAACGGCTATCTGACCCAACGCCACAACCATGAAATTCATCAAGAATCCCATCCATATCACAAGGCGAGTCTTGCGAAAGCCCCACACCTCTGCGATGCAGTCGTTGATAATGTAAGAAATAGGGAAAACAATCAGCCCTGCGGTAACTGAGATTGGGCCTAATTGCACTACTTTGGTTTCTAAAAGGTTAGCTGCTACTAAGCAGACACAAAACACAATGCCCAAAACCATAAAGGGCACGGTTACATAACGATGTTCCTTCATAACTCCTGTTTTTTTCTCGTGGTGTTCTGGAATACACGACACACTGCACGCCTATTTGCGAGACTCTGCAATGCAATTTGTTAATAAAATAATATAATTTCACTGCGCCCATCGGGGGCATTCCCCCCGAAAAGCTCTGCAAAGGTAGCACAAAAGTTTTTATCTCGCAAAAGTCGGCAAAATTTTTCCCGAAAATCCGCCAGCCGACGTGGAAACTGATTTATCTGGAATGACACAAAATTGCAATTTTGTTCATTCACAATGAACACTTTCACCCAATTTCGTTCATTCACAATGAACACTTTCACCCAATTTCGTTCATTCTCAATGAACACTTTTACCTAATTTCGTTCATTCGCAATGAACACTTTTACCCAATTTCATTCATCCGCAATGAATACTTTGGCGAATTTCTCTTTTACGACAATGCTCTACCGGAATGTAATATGTAATTCCATAATTGAAAACTCCCGCCTAAAGGGAGCGGATTTTTCGGATTTAGTGCTATCTTTGCCACATCGGTAGTTGGATTTCTATTCTTTTGGGAAATTATATAAATTTGACTCCGAATATCGCATAGAATTAAGATATCAGCACTCACAACCTGGATTGAGATGAAAGCAAGTTTTACAAAGAAATTCAAAATAGTGTTCTGCGCAATTATTGTGCTGATGGGTATTTATATCGTGTGGTCACCATTTTCGCTGATAAAAATTGGAGATAGGACCAATCCATACCGCCTCGACAAGACTCTCATAACCGAGATAACTTCGGAAACTCGAGGCATGTCGGCTGAAGATATTCGCAGATACAGCATAAGAAAAACTGCACGGCGTCTTTCATTCTCCGTAACGAACAATTTGCCAAAACGCGAAGCTAATTGTGTGGGATATGCGCAGATGTGCGCGAGCATTAGCAATTACGCATTCGCTAAAAACAATATCCAAGCATCGGCAAAACCTGTGGTGGGCTATGTGACGTTCTATGGGATCAACCTCTGCAATGTCCTGAAGTTCTTTATGCCCACACAGCGATGTAAGAACTTTGTTAAAGACCACGATTTCGTAGAATATCATATAGACGGAAAAATCATCTATTGCGACGCAAGCACCTACGATTTGCTCTGCAAAGACTTAAAAACCATCAAATAACTCTCAGGTTAAAAAGCATCCAGCTTAAACAACAACCCACTTAGCAGTTATTCCAATAAACCGACGGTGTTTTGACCTTTACGGCGGAGATTATGGCGGTTATTTGCTTGAAAATCATTACTTTTGCAAAGATAGAATGTAAAAACATATTATACATGAATACCAAAACCATTTTAGCAGCGGCGGCAATGGCGCTGGGATCGCTCTCAGCCTTTGCACAGTCGAAAGTGAGCATTACCGAACTTGATGTATCAAAAGCCATTCAAGATTATGGAAAAGTGACAATAGGCCAGTCGGTTACTGGCGAGACAGCAAGCGTGAACGGTAGCACATTCAGCCAAGTGCTTGGCGTTCACTCCAACAGTGTATTAAAAATTCGATTAGACCGCGATGCCACACGACTGAGCGCAAAAGTGGGCGTTGCCGACACGCACATCGATACCCGCGACAAGCAGCTCGCGACGATGACCATGACCGACGGCACAAAGATTTACTATACCGGCGGCGATGAGAAGCAATTCCGCGGCGTGGGCAACAGCAAGGGTCGCGTGGCTAAGGGCAAAGTGCAATTCTTGATTAAAGGCGACGGCAAAACGCTCTACGACAGCGGCATAGTAAGCGCTGGCAAGGATGCAAGTGCCGTTGATATCTCGCTCGAAGGCGTGAACATACTCGAACTTGCGGTGACTGACGGCGGCGACGGCCCGAGTGGCGACGCTGCACTCTGGATAGAGCCAACCATTGCTTACAAGAGCAAGAAGCCAAGCACCATCAATGCCGATGCCTTGGGCGACGGTCCTGCTATGACCGAAAAGGTGGCAAAGCATCTGCAAGCAAAAATCGATGCCCTGCCAGTGTATGAATCTACACCATCGCACCGCACGCCATTCGACTGGCTGGTAACTCCGCAGAAGTCGAAAGCTGGTATCTATGCCACACCTGACCGCCGCAGCATAGTGATAGCCAACGAGATGGTGTCGCGCACACTACAAATATTTCCTAACCTTGCCACCACCGACTACGTGAACCGCATGACAGGCGAAAGCATGCTTCGCGCCGTAAGCGAGGAAGGCCGCATCACCATCGATGGCAAGGAGCACCTATTGGGCGGACTTGCAGGTCAACCCGAGCGCGCCTACATCAAGGAGGAATGGCTCAGCAATCTGACCACCATCCCCGGTTCGTTCTTGGTAGAAGATTTCGAGATAGTTCCCCTCAGCGGCGTTTTGACATGGAAGCAGACCCGTTGGGCGCTCAACACTAAGTCGGCTACAGGCACCGAGATAGTGTTTACCCTGCGTGGCGAACGCGAATTGCACGACGTGGTGGTGAAATTGCATCTTTCGGTCTATGACCAGCAACCTATCATCAAGAAGCGCTTCGAAATCATCAACAATTCGGGCGTGGCAATCAATGTGGATTCGTTTAAACTCGAATATCTGGCTATGGCAGAGCCAGAATCGCCATCAGGCGGCGACCCAGACACTTTTATGTTGCCTAACATTCACGTAGAGAGCGATTTCAACTGCAAGGGCTCGTTTACCGAACGAGAAACCGACATCACCGAGCATTGGGTTACCGACAAGGCTTACACCTCGCAGCGCAACTACCTAATGGAGACCCGCTGCATACTCGACGTGTCGCTCGCCACCGGTCCCGACCAAACAGTGAACGATGGCAGCACATTCAAGTCGTTTGCTGTGTATGAAATGCCTTACGACAGCTTCGACCGCGAGCGCAAAGGCCTCTTCAACCGCAAAATGCAACGCGCCATAGCGCCTTGGACATCGCAAAACCCAATATTCTTGCATCTCACCTCGACCAATCCCGAGGTAGTGCGCCGCGCCGTGGACCAATGCGCAGAATGTGGCTACGAAATGATTATCCTAAGCTTCGGTTCGGGTGCTGACGCCGAAAATATCTCCGACGAAAACATAGCGCGCATCAAGGAACTCGTGGACTATGCCCACTCGCGCGGCATCGAGATGGGTTGCTACGCACTGCTTGCCAGCCGATGGATTAGCGACGACATCGACGTAATCAACCCTGCCACAGGCAAACGCGGTGGAGCCATTTTCGGCAGTTCGCCATGCTTGTGCAGCGACTGGGGATTTGAATATTTCGATAAGATTAAGACATTCTTCGAACGCACAGGCATGAATTGCTTCGAGCACGACGGATCGTATCCTGGCGACGTTTGCGCTTCGACCAAGCACACCCACCACAAGGGCCTCAACGACTCGCAATGGAACCAATTCTATAAGATTACCGAGCTCTATCACTGGATGCTTGCCAACGGCATCTACCTGAATGTGCCCGACTATTACTTCCTTAACGGTTCTACCAAGGTGAGCATCGGCTACCGCGAGACCAACTGGTCGCTGCCTCGTGACCGCCAGCTCATCCACACACGCCAGCTCAACTACGACTGCACTTGGGAGCGCATACCATCGTCGCTCTGGAGCTTTGTGCCTCTCGTAGAGTATCACGGCGGCGGCAAAGCAGCCACACTCGAGCCGCTCAGCGAGCACCTCTATGAATATCGCACCCTCATGTATCAGAACTACGGCGCTGGCGTTCAGGCATGCTATCGCGGTCCTCGCCTCTACGATACCGAGGAGGTTAAGAACACCGTAATCGAAGTTATCAACTGGTATAAGCGTTATCGCGAAATCCTCAATAGCGACATCATTCACCTTCGCAAGCCCGATGCCCGCGACTGGGACGGAATCATGCACGTCAACCCCAAACTCAAGGAGAAAGCATTGGCTATGTTCTTCAACCCTACCGACAAGGAGATTACCCGCGAAATAGAAGTGCCTCTACACTATGCCGGACTCACCGACAAGGTAAACGTTCGTCGCGAAGAAGGCGCATCGAGCACCTATACGCTGTCGAACGACCAAAAGGTTACCCTCAAGGTCACTATCCCAGCGCTTGGCTTTACTTGGTACGTATTTGAATAACAATATCCTCAATTAGAGCAAGATGCTCTCGATGGCTAATCGCCGCGTCAGAACGAACGCGAAGGCGAGTAGAAGATGCCATCGAGGGCATTTTCGCCTTTTGTATCGGTCACCACAAAGGTGAATTGCCACTTGTCGCGACCTGTTCCGCCATTATCGACATGTGGCAGGCGCATCAGCACCTTATTCCACCCGCGGCGCAGTTTGATGTGCGTCACTGGTCGAGCGGTAAGGTTCTCGTTTGTCAGGCCCTTATCGGCTTGGTCTTGCTTGATTTCGGCATCGGGCTGCTGCCACTCAGGAGCGGCTATTTCCTTATCATTTAGCCAGATGCGTGAGCCGCGGCGGTCCCATCTGCCAGCCTTGGGCGCCACCTCGTTGCCGGAGCGGCTATAGGTGTAGAATTCTATCTGGGCACCCACTTTTTGCGCCTTGGGGCTATAGATATATGTCCAAGCATAGACGGTCTGACCAGGTTGCGGATTCTCGAAGAACGATGGCACTATAGGGTGCCAAATATGGCGAAGATAGATGCCAGCGCCAGTCACGAGGCTCGAGTGATAGGTTTTGCCCTCGAAATCGAAACTTTCGGGCAGCACCTCATCGGCACACGTTTCGGGCGGGAACGCCTTATCGGCATTGCCACCATTGGGCAGCGGTTCGGTGACGCGCCAATGCACATTGCACTGACGCACATAGCTTATAGGTTCTTTGCTCAGCGAATTAGCCTTATGGAAAAGCAAGCGGCGCTCGAAGTCGGCAAATTCCACCGATTCAGCCCCGTTTTCGGGCAATCCTGTACCACCCTTCTCGATATACTGCTCGCCACCGCCACACCAAGCGCGTTCGGCCGACGCCAACACATTGACGTAGAGATTGTTTTGCTTCACTATGTCGCGCCACGATGCTGTGCGAGTGTCGTTCCACACGGCAGTAATCGTGCCAGCCACTTCGTCGGTCCCTCGCTGCTCGTAATAGATATTGCTCTTATAGATGCCTACCACATCGGCATACACATCGAAATGGTTGATATAATTATAACGGCAGTCGATGTTAGGCACGCCTTTCACCACACGTCCGGCAGTGGCCCACATCTGGGTCATATCGCAAATTTCGGGCGTAGGTGCGCCAGCCGAAAGGCGGTTCCACATAAGCACCTTCTTGCCCTTGCTGCGCACATATTGCGACATAATCTTCAGAAAATCAGGATAGTGAATATTCACCTCATCGCCACCTATGTGTATGTAAGGAGCGCGAGGGAAATTCTCCACCACCTCGTCGATGATGGTCTTTAGCGCCTCGATGCCCTCATCGGTCTGCATATCCATGCCCATAGCACGCTTAAAGGCATCGCTGTGCCCCGGCATATCTATTTCAGGAATCACCGTAACGCCTCGTTCGGCAGCATAAGCTTCGAGTTCGCGGCATTGCTCGCGAGTATAGTATTGTGCCGTGTCGCGAATCATGTATTTTCCTTGCGTCAACTGCGGGAACTCTTTCACCTGCATGCGCCAAGCCAGATGTTCAGTGAGGTGCCAGTGAAACACATCAACCTTAAAACGAGCCAAGAGGTCGATTTCGTGCTTCAACTCGTTGAACGGTATAAACGAGCGACCCACATCGTGCATCAAGCCGCGCACCTTAAATGCAGGCCAATCCACTATGTTCACAGCCTCGAGTTTGGCTTTCGCCTGATAGCCTTCAGCCATCTGCTGAATGGTCTGGGCAGCGCGAATCACGCCAAGCGGAGTCACAGCGTTGATTTCCACCTCGTTGCGAGTGACATTTATCGAATATGATTCATCGGCAAAGCCCGGCACATTATGGTTGAACGCGCCTTTTATCGAATCTACAATGTTTACCTTTACAGTAGCCTTAGCCCACGAAGTCACCACGCAACCATTGTCCTCGAACACGTGTCGCAGATATGCGCTATTGGTGCTATCAAAGATTTTTACAGGTCGCCACAAGGCAAATGGGCGTTCGTCGAGCATTATCACTTCCTGAGGTTTGGGCAAAAGGTGAGCCACTTTGGCTTCGATGCCTGCGTAGCCGAGCATCAGCATCAATGTTAAGGCTATTCTAAGTCTTGCTTTCATCATTCTGTCGGTTTTAAGGTTAATTATGCGCCATTGCAGCACATAGCTGTTCATCACCACAAAAATAATCAAAATCTTCGGGATTAGAGTATCAAAAATAATTGTAACTTTGCACGCCGATAGATAAATCTATGATAATATTATGAAGAAGCTAAGCAAAAATGCTATTATAGGCTATCCTGCAGGGATTATCACTGGCATCACCTACGGTCTTAATCCGATGTTTGCAATGCCGCTGATGAACGATGGCGCAGCTATCGAATCGATTTTGTTTTTCCGCTATGCTTTCGCTGTGGTGATTTTGGGCTTGTTTTTGTGGCTAAAGCGGCATAGCTTCACTATAAATCTGCGCCAGGCTGGCGTATTGCTGGTGCTTGGATTGCTCTACACCTCGAGCAGCCTATTTCTCTTTGAGGCTTACAACTACATAGCCTCGGGACTTGCCACCACCATAATATTCCTATATCCGGTGTTGGTAGCCATAATCATGGTATTTCTGGGCGTGGTGCCATCGTGGCCGGTATGGCTTGCCATTGCAGCCACCTTTGGCGGCGTGGTGTTTATGACGCAAGGCAGTGGCGGCGAATCGATTCACCCTGTGGGTGTATTGCTGTCGATGGGGTCGGCACTGGTATATGCCTTATTTATCGTCATTATCAATCGCAGCAAAGCGATAGCCGACATATCAAACTCATTGCTAACATTCTACACCCTGACAGTAGGATCGATGGTGTTTCTGGGCAGAATTGCCCTGTCGCACACCACCATCACGGCGGGCATCGAGGGCAGCACAGCATGGCTATGCCTTTTGGGACTCGCACTGCTGCCCACAATAGTCTCTACAGCCACCCTCGCCATAGCCTCACGCAACATCGGCGCCACCAAGGCTTCGGTGCTCGGCGTGTTCGAACCGATTACCGCTATCCTCGTGGGAACACTAATGTTCGGCGAACCGCTTAGCGCCAACATCGTGCTCGGAATAGGCATATCCATAGTGGCAGTAACATTCATGATCAGCCTCACAAAGCGATAAAAACGGCTGATGCACATAAAATCTTTTAGAGAGATAAAAATCCGCCGAAAGAATCGATTTTGCCTGATTTAATTGCTATATTTGGCATGTCAGCTGCCGAGTTATTTATTTTTTGAGCAACACTAAAATAAGTGAATTCTGCGACAAGACAAAATCGCGAGCAAATTACTGTTGCTCAGGCATTTTCCTTTAATTAGCAAATATGGCATTAGTTGGAGAAGCGATAACTCTGGCAATAACGACAAAAGTGCCTTGGCATAGGAATTTTAATGAGAACAAATAAAGTTATAGTGTAGAAATGAAAAAGTATTTGAGATTCTTGTTATTGGGAATAGGTGTTGTCATCTCGACATGCCTGACCTCTCTTATTGTCTGTAACCAGATGATAGTGAATAATGCCAAGGGGAAAACATTTTACGAGATAGACAGCATCACTCCATCAGACTACGGTTTACTATTAGGTACTACTCCACAAACCAGGATAGGAAGACGAACAAATTACTTCTTCAAGTATCGCATCTATGCAACAGAACAACTCTATAAAGCAGGGAAAATAAAACGCATTCTCATTAGTGGTGACGAGAACAGCCTTGACGGAGTAAATGAGGTCGAATGTATGAGAGATTCTCTCATTGCTCATGGAGTTGATGTCAATGACATCATCTTAGACGGAAAAGGGTTTAGAACACTTGATGCAGTAGTCAGGGCTGTTAAGGCATATAATATTCACAGCTATGTAGTTATATCACAAAGGTTCCATAACGAAAGAGCAATTTATCTTACCGAACATCTTGGTCTTGAAGCACATGACATTCAGGGCTACAATGCCGCTGACCCCAAATCAAAAATGGCTCTTATGACATATGTCCGCGAATATTTTGCAAGGGTTAAGGTTTTTGTTGACATACTCACGGACAAGGAACCTTCATCTTACGAAAAATGAAACAGATACCAAGGTAATCTTCAACCCGCTTCAGCTACCTGCCCTATTATTCTCATATAGGTTTGCTCTTTGGGCAATGCCCCTGAAGGTCTTGTGCTGGAGTATTCACCGGTTCTTGCACA
>CALZAF010000071.1 GCA_945612775.1 uncultured bacterium
CACTTAAAAATCATTTAATTGCCAAAAAAATCGAAGTTTTTTCGCCAAAGGTGTTGCATATTTCAAATAAAGGCAGTACTTTTGCATCGCAATTCACGGAAAATACCGCTGAAAGGCAAAGAAA
Source organism: uncultured bacterium (assembly GCA_945612775.1). Taxonomy (GTDB): domain Bacteria; phylum Bacteroidota; class Bacteroidia; order Bacteroidales; family Muribaculaceae; genus SFTJ01. The sequence goes on from CALZAF010000071.1 coordinate 125, forward strand.
AACTGCTTCAATAGCTCAGTTGGTTAGAGCACCTGACTGTTAATCAGGGGGTCGTTGGTTCAAGTCCATCTTGAAGCGCAAATAATAGTAAAGACAAATGCTTCAATAGCTCAGTTGGTTAGAGCACCTGACTGTTAATCAGGGGGTCGTTGGTTCAAGTCCATCTTGAAGCGCAAATGCAAATCCTGTCAATCGCAAGATTGGCGGGATTTATTTTTCCTCCGACATGCATGTCCCCTATCGGCCGAGGCGGCCCCCCCATTTTCCCAAAATTTTCAAAAAAATAGTACGAAACCAAACTTATTTATGCCAAAATACATCGAAAAAAGTTTGATTTCGTGACAAATTTTGATTTTTGGGGCAGAAAGGTCCTACCGATGGGAGGTGTTTCCGGGGCAGCGGATTTCAGCGAAATATTGGCACAACTTCTATGCAATAGCAGAGGGCAAGGCCGTCGGGATGACAACCTTGCCCTCAGAATGCTATGTTTACAACTTCGTTACACCTTCTTCACGTAAAGGTATTTAGGATAGCGGCCGAGTACGCAGAGTGTAACTGGGCATACCCATATTTTCTTCATTCTAAAGCCAACAAAGCCGGTAGCATCGTAGTGCGAGCCGCCTGTGAGCGACTTGTCGAGCTGACGGAGCTCAACATGCCCCTCAACCTCGAGAGGTTCTTCCGATGGAACCACATGCAATGTTACCTTATGCTTATGCTCGCTGTCGAGATAGGTGAGCATGTCGTCAGCGCCGGCTACCATTTCGAGGTTCGCACGGTTGCCGTCCCACGGCATGTCGATATACCAGCGGCCGTCGGGATCCTGAACGAAGGTAAGGGTGTATTCACCGCGTCCGTTAGAAAGAACGCCTTTTACGAAGTGATGAATCGCGCGGAAGTTGTTGATAAAGTCTGTCATATTCTTTTCTGTTTTTTAGGTGATTACTTAGTTTTTACGGTACAAAATTATGGTCTAATCGTCGTGAAAATAAGAGTAAAAAATTTTCTAACTTTTTACGCAACTGTTAGTACTCTGATTTTTAAAGGAATAGTTCGATGGCAAAAGGATTAAGCAGTCCTCCTAAATCAAGAATAAATCTGTAGAAGGAGTCATTGCATTCGGAATAATCTCTTTACACCTTCTTCATGTAAAGATATTTAGGATAGCGGCCGAGCACGCAGAGTGTGACGGGGCATACCCATATTTCTTTTGTTCCAAAGCCTTCAAAGTCGGAGGCATCATAGATAGAGCCCCCTGTAAGTGACTTCCACACCTGACGAAGCTCAACGTGACCATCTACCTTGAGAGGTTTTTCCGATGGAATCACATGCAATGTTACCTTATGCTTATGCTCGCTGTCGAGATAGGTGAGCATGTCGTCAGCGCCGGCTACCATTTCGAGGTTCGCACGGTTGCCGTCCCACGGCATGTCGATATACCAGCGGCCGTCGGGATCCTGAACGAAGGTAAGGGTGTATTCACCGCGTCCGTTAGAAAGAACGCCTTTTACGAAGTGATGAATCGCGCGGAAGTTGTTGATAAAGTCTGTCATATTCTTTTCTGTATTTTAGGTTAGTAATTTCGTTTTGACGATACAAAATTACAGTCAACCCATAACCCAAAAAAGAGTAAATAATTTTCAGACTTTTTACGCAATCTTAGTTTGTTGATTCTTAGAGGAATAGCTCCATAGCAAACGGGATAGGCTGCCCTCCGAAATCACGCATGAGTTTGTCGAAAGTGGCATTGTTTTCCTGACTGCATTCACCTTCACGGTCAATGTCAGGCAGGCGTCCGCAAATGCTCAGCACCGAAAGCCCGAAGTTACGCTCCGCTTGGCTGAAGCGTCCGCCACGACGAAGCGACTTGTCGGTAGGCAGATAGTCGAGCAACGTCTTAACGAGATAATAGTCGAGGGCGCGCAACTTGTCGCGCGATGTGCCTTGATTGAAGTCGTTGATAAACGCTCCGCCAGAAAGCCGGCTGCGATCGACCGAATTAAACATCTTGCGCAGAAATTGCGAATTGTTGATCTTGAAATGTTTCCCGCCGATGTTTACATCCATCGTCACATTTGCAGATTCACAATTTTCAAGTTCATCGACCATCATATCAAACTGCTCTATACACGAGAATTTCAAGTCAGAGCGCAGACCGAAGTAATATCTGAGAAAAAGTATGAATTCAAACACAGGTTCTGGCTCAAGGCCGAGAGTTTCCAGTGAGCGCTGCATCGGCTCATGTTTAAGAAAACGATCCCAGTCGAGACCTGTCTTCCGAATGAATCTATCGCGCTGGTAGTAATATTTAAGCTGCCATGCCTCAAGCGGCGTGGCATATTCCTCCCAGTCGATATTTTGAAGAATGTAGGGCACAAGATACCGAAAACGCCTCTTGGCAGCCTCAGCTTCATCGGTGAAGGCAAGCTCTATCTGCTGGTTGAACGAGTCAATACTCTCCTGAGTCAGCTCGTCAATGGTAATCGGGCTGACGTCACGCCTGATAATATTGTTGAAATACACAGATGTGGTCTCTTGTACAGGCAATTCTATCATTTCCTTGTCTTTCATGACGTAAAGTTAAGGATAAAACTAAAATAACGCAACTATATTTGGCGGCATTTACAAGATACGACTACTTTTGTTTGTATCTTCAATAGTCATATATAGAGAAGAGTTCAAAATGTAAGCGTAAGCGAAGCTTGCATGCCATGCGAAGTGGGCGCTACGGCGAAATGGGCATTGCGGCGGGCATCGTTGCCGTAGAACAACCCGAGCACTTCGTTCACGGGGTCGATAAGGAACAGCGTGACATTGCCAAGCAAGCGCGACCCGAAGAGGCGCAAATCGTTGTGCAATATCTGTCGCTTCAGTTTATAGAACGCCTCGCCCATGATTGCGCCCACTATGGGCGTGATAAAGAGGTCTTGATATGAAGGAATTTCATTAAATGCCTCGATACCATATTCCCAAAACACGGTAGAAACTCCAAATCCATACAGGAACGACTGCAAGGCATTGCACCCCTGGGTGCGGGCGCTCATATAATAGGCAGCTCCGCCATAAGGGTGCAGCACAAAGTTGAATATCCACTTGTCCTTATCCCACACGGGTCCCTGCTTCACATGATTCCACCAACGCTCAAAGAGAGGCGTCTCGCGAATCTCTTTCTTGTTCCATGCCGTAGCATCTTCGGGCAGAAGTTCGAGCAAACCCAGGGTCAAAACTCCCGCCCCATATAGCGTAGCAGTATTTATTACCAGTTTCTTAACATTTGGCATGCTCTCGCTTAGCGAGTAAGGCAAGTCGTAGAGTGTGGGTTTGAAAGGCGGCTTAATCACCGAGTCGGCAGCCAATTCGAGAGCAAAAGTCGGCAGCGAATCGCACTGCTGCTCGGCAATGCTGATTGCGAACGTGCTATCGCGCAGCAACGACTTGCCGCTACAGTTATCGCACGCCCAAGTGCCAACACTGCGCATCAGCAACAGCACGATTAGCACCGACTTTAAAAATATAGGTCTAATATTGCGAGTCATCGTTTAGTCTAAATATTCCTTTTTTCAGCCTGCTATTAGGCAGGTGTGCTAATTTACTAACAAATAGCATCAGCGCGGTGTTCTATTCTTCTCCAAAAAAAATCAAATTCGATACGCGGGGCGTTTCAGAACACTTTTGGCGAAATTTCTGCACCGAAAACACTTCTCAAAGCATTTTAATCTTTGTTTCTATGCTAATTTTTACTTACTTTGTAAACCCAAACCACAAGAATTTAACAAAAACCAAAAACCATTTATCTACTTGTCTATGTACCGTCACATTCTGTTTCTGCTAACCATATTGCCGCTCTGCATCCAGGCTGCGCCGGCAAAAGTTTACAATTTAAAGAACTATGGCGTAAAGCCCCGTTCGGCAAATACGGCATCAGCCATCAATGCAGCTCTTGCCAAGATAAAGATGGAGTCGAAAGGTCAAGAAGCGACTGTCCGCCTCGAAAAGGGCGTATATTACCTCTCGCCCGATGATGCCCCCAAACACATCTACTACATTTCTAATCACGACCAAGTGGTGCACCACCCCACCGGAGTGGCTATCGAGGGCTGGGAAGGCCTCACATTCGACGGTTCGGGCAGCACTCTGCTCTGCGAGGGCCGAATGCTGCCGATGAGCATAGTGGGTTGCACCGACGTTACCATAAAGAACCTTCACATCGATTTCGACAATCCTCACATAGCACAAATCACCATATTGAGCAACGACGATAACGGCATCACCTTCCGCCCATCGAGCGAGGTGCGCTGGGATATCAATGCCGATAAGCGCTTCGAGGCTCAAGGCAAAGGATGGAAACTACAATACGACTGTGGCATTGCCTTCGACGGCGAAACACATCACATTGTGCCTCAAACCAGCGATTTGGGTGCCAATCTCACCGACCTGGTCAAGAAGGGCGACACCGTGCTTGCCCCCAACTGGAAGGATGCTCGCCTGCCTGTGGGCACTCGCATGGCGCTGCGCTCTTACGACCGCCCCCACCCTGCCATATTCATGGAAGCCGACACACGCACCGAACTCATCAACATCGAGGTTCACTACGCCGAAGGCATGGGATTGGTAGCGCAGATGTGCACCGATATCCACCTCGACCAATTCGACGTATGCCTCGCTAAGGGCACCGAACGCTATTTCACCACACAAGCCGATGCCACTCACTTCGTGCAGTGCCGCGGCAAAATAGTGTCGGAAAACGGCCTCTATGAGGGTATGATGGACGATGCCATCAATGTTCACGGCGTGTATCTGCGCATTCGCCAGCGCATCAACCAGCGCACCATTCGCTGCCGATTTGAGCATAACCAGTCATGGGGCTACAAATGGGGCGAAGTGGGCGACTCGGTAGTGTTTGTGCGCTCTGCCACTATGGACCAACTGCCTTTCGCTGGCATTATCCGCCGCATCGACACCGCTGGTGGCCCTATAGGCGGCACTACGGAATATATCATCACCCTCGACCGCGATATCCCTGCCGAAGTAACTGAAAAAGAGGGCTATGGCATCGAAAATACTACTTGGACACCCGAAGTGGTGTTCCGCAACACCATTGTGCGCAACAATCGCGCCCGCGGAGCCCTCTTCTCATCGCCTCGCTACACCCTATGCGAGAACAATTTCTTCGACCACACATCGGGAACTGCCATACTGCTCTGCGGCGACTGCAACGGCTGGTATGAAAGCGGCGCTGTGCGCAATCTCGTGATTCGCAACAACCGTTTCCTCAACTCGCTCACCAATATGTTCCAATTCACCAACGCCGTGATTTCGATCTATCCCGAAATACCTAATCTAAAGGATGCGAAAACCTATTTCCATGGCGGAACTAAGGATTCTATAGTGATTTGCAACAACGTGTTCGAAACCTTCGACTCGCCGCTAATCTACGCCAAGAGCGTAGATGGCTTGCTGGTGCGCGACAATGAGGTAATCTACAACCACGATTTCAAGCCATTCCACTGGAATCATAAGGCGGTGCTCCTCGAGCACTGCGGCCGCACCGACGTGCAAGATTTCCCCGAAAGAAAATAACAAATCATACTTCAACAAATTTTTGCAATACTCCGAGCCGATGTCTGCTTTATGCAAGCATCGGCTCTATTTCTGTTTGTTAATAATCATTAAATCATAAAAAGTATTCAAAACAAGCCTCATCACACACTGCTATTTATCAGATTATTACACAAATAGCATCTTAGAGGAATCAATATATTTTAAGAATATTAACCGAATTTAACTATATATTCGCATCAAAAAAATTGTCCCACAATGCCACCGAGTGCTAAATTTGCGAACAACAAATAATATGTCTCTTTTCTAACACCTAATGTACCATGGCAGTAATAGCACTCGACTTGGGCGGAACCAAGATAGCAAGTGCCATCATCGACAATGATGGCAACATAAAATACAAGCACAAAAACCTTCTGAGCGGTAGGAAAGGCCACGATGTGGGCAAACTCATCATCGAGAGCATCAACCGACAAATCGAAAACGCATCGTATCACAAAATCGATATCGAAGCCATTGGCGTGTGCGTGCCCGGCAGCGTGAATCCCACTACTCATCGCGTGTGGGCTCCTAATATACCAGAATGGGAAAACTATCCGCTCGTCGAAGAAATCAAACAACAAATCTCCGACAAAAGCATTGAGGTATATATCGACAACGACCGCAGTTGCGCCATCTATGGCGAACTCTGGCAGGGCGCTGGCAAGGGGTGCAAAAACTGCATCTTCATGGTGGTAGGCACTGGCATCGGCGCCGGAATAGTGATCGACGGCCGCGTGCTTCACGGACATAACGACATAGTGGGCGCTACAGGCTGGATGGCGCTGCAGACCCCATACATCGCCGATTATGAGCCGCAAGGATGCCTCGAATACTACGCCTCGGGCACGGGAATATGCGAGCGCGCCAAGGAGATGGTGCGCAGCGACAAATCCTACCGCGGCGAACTGCGGCAGATGCCCATTTCGCGCATTACCACCAAACGCGTGTTCGAAGCCTATAAGCACGGCGACCACATAGCACAAGCCGTGGTAGATAAGGCTGTGGAAATGTGGGGAATGGCTACAGCCAACTTTGTGAGCCTGCTCAATCCCGAAAAGATTATTTGGGGCGGTGGTGTGTTCTGCTCGGCACGCTCGCTCGTGGGACGAATCTACGAGGAGTCGAAGAAATGGGCTCAACCGCTTGCCATCAAGACCGTGAGCCTCGAAGCCACTATGCTCGACGGCGACGAGGTGATTCTCGGCGCTGCCTTCCTTGCCCTCAACAAGGGCAAAGTGGAACTCTAATAACCCTCTAAACACCATAAAAATCGCTCATCATGAAACATATTGAGAAGAACAACGCATTTGCAGCCGCCTGCTTCGGAATGATGTTTTTCGGCATCACCATGGTGGCATTAGGATCGGTATTACCCTCCCTAAGCCAGCATTTGGAGCTATCTTCGGTGCATATCGCCACCTTGGCAAGCACTCTCACGGCGAGCATCCTTGCCGGATCGGTGATTTTCGGCCCTGTGTGCGACACCTATGGCCACCGCGTTCTATTTTTTAGCAGCTGCTTCTCCGTAGTGGCTGGTTTGGCTGGCATAGCCATAGCCGAATCCTTCGAAATCCTGCTCATAAGCTATGTGCTGATAGGCATGGGCGGCGGGGTGCTTAATGGACAGACCAACACCATCGCTTCGGACCTCTACGACGACGAAAGCACCCGCAACGCGCGACTGAGTCTGCTCGGAGCATTCTACGGCGTGGGTGCCATAGCCATAACACTGCTCGTGGGCACTCTGGGCGACATTATCCACTATCAATACCTTCTGCTAAGCCTCGTGGTGCTGCTCGGCATTGGTTCGGTGCTCTGCTTCAAGGCAAAATTTCCTGCACCCACCCATGCTCAGAGTTTTCCGCTACGCGACGTTTTCCGAATGTTGCGCAGTCCATCGCTGGTGGTTCTCAGCCTGGTGCTACTCTTTGAGAGCAGCATCGAGAGCGTTACCAACAACCTCGTGACCTCATATTTCGCAGGAATGAAGGGCGTGGTGTTGCTCCTTACCGTGATGATGGCTGCCCTCACTGTGGCGCGATTCTTCCTCACCTGGCTATCGAAGCGCATGAAGCCCAACGTCATCCTTTATAGCTTCTTCGCAGTGCTATTTGCCGGATTTGCATTGCTCCCGGCTGCATCTACCATCACCGTGGCGATGATAGCAATGGTGCTGATAGGCTTCGGCACTGCCGCCACCTATCCTATAGTGCTCGGGCAACTCGGCACACGCTTCAAGCGCCTCTCGGGCACGGCATTCGGCATCGCCATCTCCATAGCACTCGCCGGAAGTTCGCTCATCAACGCCTTTGTGGGCGGTTTGCTGCTGCAATACTACCCCTACGTGATGATGGTGGCTGTGCTGGCTATGGCTGTGCTCTACCGCACCGGAGCTCGCATAGTGAAGTCTCGACAGAAAAATTGATTATATAATAAAACATATCACATTAATTAAAAATTTCAGATTATGTACGCAAAAGATTGGTTGAAAAATGCTCACGATGTAATGAATACCATCGAGCAGACACAAATGGAGAACGTGCGCAAAGCCGCAACACTAATGGCTGACACCATTCAAGCCGGACGCTGGGTTCACACCTGGGGATGTGGCCATGCCACAATACCCTGCGAGGAAATGTATCCACGCATCGGCGGTATAGTGGGTTTCCACCCTCTATGCGAACTCCCGCTCACTTTCTTCACTCAGATTATCGGACAGATGGGTATACATCAGTTCCTCTACCTCGAACGCCTTGAGGGATATGCTCAAACAGTGATGAAAAACTACGAATTCTCGTCGGACGACTGCCTCTGGATTTTCTCGCACACCGGCATCAATGCCGTGAACATCGACATGGCTAACGAAGCCCACAAGCGCGGTATGAAGGTGATAGTGTATGGTTCGGCTGGCAACACTGGCGACAAACCCGGACGCCACTCTTGCGGCAAAAACTTGTTCCAACTCGCCGATGTGGTGGTTGACACCTGCGTGCCACTGCAAGACGCTTCGGTTACCACCAAGAAGCAATTCGACAAGATTGGTCCGCTCTCTACTATGGGTTCGATAACTCTGGTATGGATGACCATCTGCACCGTGGTAGAGATTCTCGAAGAACGCGGCGTGAAAATCTACATCAATCCGTCGCACAATGTGCCCGGCGACACCACTGCCCAACAACGCCTCGACGAAGCAATCGACGAATATAAGCGCCGCCTAAAAGTGCTTTAAACGATACCTCCCATATTTATCTACATTTAAGCCTGATGGAATATCCCCCTCCATTGGCACCATTAGAGCTCATCACGAGCAAGAAAACCTAAACAGCATATACATCGGGGGAACTTTTCTTACTTTGGTAAGCACTTCTCCGGAAAAGGCTTACCAAAGTATTTTTATATTCCAGATCAAATGAAAAGTATCATTCTTTGCCAACAGAGTAATCTGCGATAGACCGCAGCACAACATCGGAGTTGTTGATTAATGGTTAGCACCACACATAGGGAGCGCAGCGACCGGTGTGGTGTGCCCCGACCCCAGGCAATCAGCTTCGGAGATAGTCACCCTATTACAACCGCAAAAGCCAACCGCCGCAAAACCCATTCTTCGCCAACCGAAAGCCAAACAACGAAAAAATCCCCCATAGCAGACACCAAAAAAGGGACCTTTGGCAGAGAGCGCCAAAAGTCCCGACTAAACACCATAAAAATCGATAATAAAATCGAGTTATTCTACTTTCACATTCATGTTGGCGAGATCTTGTGCGTCGATTTCATCTTCGCCAACTACTGGATTATATTTCAACTTAAACTGCTTCTTACCTTCGTAGCTATTAATGTTGATAGTTACTTCGGTAGGTTCGCCAGCTTGGGCAATTACGTCCTTGATATTGAAGGCTACGATGCCGTATGACATCTGTCCTTCGGTGTCGCCGAATGCATTGTGGCGGAAGTCGAACTCAAATGGGTCTGCTGGATTAACGCCGCTCACCAAGGTAACGCGGTGCTTGCCGCCAAATCCCCAACGGGTGAAGAAGTGAAGGGTGATATAGCCATCTTCAGCCACTGTAGTCCATGAGCGAGTCACTTCGAGCGGGTCTGAACCATATTCGTTGTCGGTCTGAACGTCAACGCTTGGAACGGCTTTCTTGGTCAAGATGCTATCAACCCAGAACACTCTGGCTTGCCAATCTTGGCTCCTGCCATCGGGATTAACACGCTCAAATTGCGTCAATGCGCGCACTTCTTTGCCATCGTATAGTTTGCCATTTACATTCGTTAGATGAGCCACTGTATTCTTATCTACTTGGAAATAACTGTTGCCTTCATCATCTGTCTTAATTGTAACAAGCGCCGAAAGCACAGTCATCGACATTTCGTCATCATCATCGCATGATACAAAAGTTACCGACGACATCAATAACGCCACAATCGCAAAAATAAATTTCATTCTTTTCATCTTCATAATTCAATATGGTTAATAATTTTATTCTATTTAGTTATTCTCAAGCCCACACGCAGGCTGAAGTCGGTGGGGCGTTCTTTATACACACTTTCCACGTCGCTGCCATTATCGAAGCGGTGCACCACGCCCGGTTCGGCGAATAGACTTAGGTGCTTCACGAGATTCATCTCAATGCCCAACGAGCCTTCTATCGACCATTGCAGCTGTTTCTCGCTTATGCTCTCCTTCTCCACCACCGGAGGCGTCGATAGATATTCGTTCTTCAGTTCGCCACTGACGAGTTTTTCGCCCTTGGCGCCCACCGATGCATAAGCCGCAAAGATGCCTCGCCGCCAGAAGGTGTAGCCCACATTCACGGGCACTCCTATATAGTGCAGAGTCTGCTTGCGCTTCATCACATCGTTGGCGTAATCGCTTGTGAGATAAGCATATCCCACGCCGCTCTCCACAAACACTCGGTCAGTGATGCCAAATCTCACTCTGAAGCCCACCTCGCCGGGCAGGTTATGGGTAAGTTTAGGCGTACCTGATATAGTTTGCAGCGGTACGCCGTTCTGCACTCCCATAAAACTGCTCGAAGCATCCATTAGCAAGGGTGTAGCGGTTTTTGTCCGCTCTCCGCTGCTGCTCGAGGCGTATAAACTTGTGCTCCAACGGTTTTTGCGAGGCTTGCTGATATTAAAGTCAGCCCACGAGTCGGAATTCTGCGCTATTAGAGTCTGCTGTGCAGGTTGCGGCTGAGTTTCGGCAGCGCGAGTGGATGGCTTGTTCTGATTCTGGGCATTTTCTGCCTTGCTATCTTTATTTTCAGCCATGCGGTGCTCGGCGATATTCATTTCCTCTTTGTCCGAGGCCACCTTTGCCGTATCGGCATCTGTTGCTGCTATTGCCGGTTCCTTGCGAGCGGTGCTCACGGTGAGGCGTTGTACCTTCTCCACTATGGCATTATCAGCCATATCGTCGGGGATAATCGACTCCTCGATTTTTGGCGAGGCAGGGGTTTCTTGATCTTGACGACTTGCCATATCGGGTGCAGGGGCAAGGGTAGCATTGTCGCGACTCATCCATACGGCAAGAGCCACCACACCCACCACGGCTGCTGCAGCTGCTGTCCTACTCATCCACACCAGCGCTCCGCGGCGTCGGGTATTAGCCACTTGAGCACTCTGCAGACCGCTCTCTATGTTCTGCCACAAGCCCGCCGGAGCATCCATCTCATGGCTCTCCATACGTTGTTTCAGTTTGTTCGACCAATCTTCTTTCATCGTTTCTACAAGTGGTTAATTAATTGTTTATATTCCGTTATCTGCTGTGCAAGCAGGCGTTTAGCCCTCAAAAGTTGCGACGACGATGTCCGCTCTTTTATGCCGAGCCGTTTGGCTATCTCGCTGTGGCTGCATCCCTCGAAAACGTAGAGGTTAAACACCGTTCGATAACCCACGGGGAGCGACTGTATCATGCAGTGAATGGCATCGATAGGCACATCGTCGAAGTCGGCATCGCAGTCGTCGTCGGGCAAGTCGGGCGGATCTTGCGCCACAAACATTTTTTCATGTTTTGCCGCGGCTTTCAGATGATCTACTGCCTTGTTGGCAACTATCCTGCTCATCCATGCCTTGAGCGAGCCCTCGCCGCGATATTCAAACTTGCTAATCGATGATATGATGTAGATGTAGCTTTCCTGAAGCACATCGCTCACATCATCGCTGCTGCCGAGATAACGCGTTGCCACTGAGGTCATATAACCCACGGTGCGGTCATACAACTCCCTGATGGCTTTAGCATCGCCTTCTGCCACCGATTCTGCTATTTGACGTTCAGTCTCCAACTTTTTACAGTCTGTTTCTATCATTTAATCTTATTCCCTATGCAAATACTGCACCTTATCGAAAAATTTTTATCAAAATTAATCATTTCGCCCAACATTTCGCCCCAGAAATGCCAATTTGCATAGTTTTGCCTCCTATAATAACAC
>CALZAF010000072.1 GCA_945612775.1 uncultured bacterium
GCAGCAGTTCCTTGGTGTTGCTGATGTAGCCGATAGGGGCATCGAACCACACATATAGCACTTTGCCCTTGGCGTCTTCTACCGGCACGGGGATACCCCAATCGAGGTCGCGAGTCACGGCGCGTGGCTGCAAACCATTGTCGAGCCAACTCTTGCACTGTCCGTACACGTTGCTGCGCCACTCTTTGTGGTCCTCGAGAATCCACTTTTCGAGCCATTGCTGATGCTCGTTGAGCGGCAAATACCAGTGGGTGGTTGGCTTCTTCACAAGCGGATTGCCTGTGAGCTTATTCTTGGGGTTGATGAGTTCGTCGGGCGACAGCGTGCTTCCGCACTTCTCGCACTGGTCGCCGTAGGCGCCCTGTGCGTGGCAGCGTGGACATTCGCCTTCAATATTGCGGTCGGTAAGGAATTCGTGAGCCTGCTCGTCGTAATATTGTTCGCTTTCGAGTTTGGTAAACTTGCCGTTATCGTAGAGCGTGCGGAAAAAGTCGCTGGCAAGCTTGTGATGTGTAGGTGATGTGGTGCGTGAATACACGTCGAACGAGATGCCGAAGCGCTTAAACGAGTCCTTGATTAGGTTGTGATAGCGGTCAACCACATCTTGTGGTGTGCATCCTTCTTTCTTGGCGCGAATGGTCACTGGCACACCGTGCTCGTCGCTTCCGCCTATTAGCAGCACTTCTTCACCTTTTAGTCGCAGGTAGCGCACATAGATGTCGGCTGGCACATACACGCCTGCCAAGTGCCCTATATGCACTGGCCCGTTGGCATAAGGCAATGCTGCTGTTACGAGGGTTCTTTTGAATTTCTTGTCCATAATTTGCAAATATGTATATTGCTTGTCTTTTTGTTTTTTTAATCAGAGCACAAAGATACTGAAAAATACTGAAATATTTGGGCTATTTGCCCAATAAGTTGAACCTCAACGGCTTTATTCAGCCCATTTATACCTTTCGACTGCATCGCTTCGCCGTGCCGGCTCTATCAGCTAAAGACTTTCGGCAAAGTGCGGTATGGTGTCGAGGGCTTGTGGGCTGAAGGCATAGGTGCCATCGGCTGGAGCCGCCACAGCGCGGAGGGTGGCGATGGGCGCTGGCCCGCTTTCGGGAGCTGGATATAGCTCGAGGCGGTTGTCGTAAGCCACCACCACGGGATTCTCGTTGCCGGCTCGCATCAGTGCCGATGATTGCATCTTCGCCACTGGGTGATCGGGGCTGAGAAATTCGGTCACAGGGCGCTTCCACGCCATCATCTTCACTTCCACTGGGCGAGCGCAGCGCTCTGGCAGCTGCACGGCGCACATGCCTTGCCCCGATGTCATGGTTGCCGAGCCTATCACATCTTCCACGGGCACCAAGTGCAGTGGCGCGGTGCGCAGCAGGTGGGCATACCACTGCTTTATGTGGGTAGCCACCATTGCATCGAGGTCGATGCCGTCGGTTCGCTCCACATCGCAGTCGCTGCGGGGCACTTCGAGGTGCAAAATCTGTTTCCATAGGGTCATCATCTCGCTTTCGCTGAGTCGTAGCATTGTATTTGCCATAAAAATGTGTGTTTAGAGTGAATAATTTCGATTGCCATGCGCCCACTTGCAGCAGGCGCACGGCGAAATTACTCATGTTTTGGCATGGGTGTTTACCCAATTTGTCACAACCGAAAGGATTGTTTAGCAGCACATTCGGTAATCCCTGCCATAAATGCGGTGTATGCTGTAATTGCACTGCTCGTCGAGCAGACTTTCGATGATTTCGTTGATGCAATCAGCCACATCGGCGCGAGATGGGTGCACCATATCGTGCCAATAGTCCATACATTCGCTTATGTGCCTTGGCAAATCCACCAGCGACACGCGCAGGCGTCGCGCCAAGCGCATGGTCTCGTCGCGGCGCACCTTTATCCATGTGGAGCAGTCATATCTATCATCAAGGTAATTGGTCTCCTCGGCGCTTACTATCAGTTCGCCTCGCTCATTGATGCCTACATACACGTTTTGCACAATCTCAAGGTCGTCGTCTGAGCAAATTATTGTGCTGGTAATCACATTGTCGTCGCTTATCCTTTTGTTTCTCATTTTATTCTACTGTTTTTTAAAGTTAACCAGCCCGAAACCTTGCGATTCCGGGCTGAAGAATGAAGAATATGTATTTATTTTTAGGCTATATGGCAATCTGCGGTCACACTGCAAATCCCATTCGTCTTTGCGCTGTAGATATGCCTATTTCGGCACATGGTATGTCTGCCGCAACGATTTCCACAAGCGAATTTTCGTCGAGGGCGTCACAATCGGTCACGCGCATTGCCATAGCTGGGATAATCTGGGTCTGAATCAGATTTATCACGTGGCGGGCATTGCCGAAGTTATGGTCGCGCTGATTGTAGTCGCTGCGCAGGCGTGCTTCGAGCGCGGCATGGGCCTCGGGAGCAAGGGTGAATTGCTGCCCTTTGAGATATTTTTCGGCTATCTCCATTAATTCCTTCTCCGAGAAGTCGTCGAAGGTGTAGATGTTCGACTTAGGTATGCGCGACTGCAAACCGGGATTCATTTCGAGCATTCTCATTGTCTGCTTTGGATAACCAGCTAAAATGAGCATCCAATCGCGGTTTTCTTCGTCGGCAAGGGCTGTAAGCAGAGTATCTATTACAAACTTGCCCGGGTCGCGTGGGTCGTTGGGCTGATAGAGCTGATAAGCTTCGTCAATAAGCAAGATGCCTCCTTTAGCCTCCTCTATGGCTTGAAGTGTCTTTTCGCTCTCGGAATGGTAGTTCTGACCGAGCAGATTGGCGCGTTCTCGCACCACAACATGTCCTTTCGACAACATTCCTGCGCGATGCAGCATGTCGCCCATCATTTTTGCCACTGTGGTCTTGCCTGTGCCCGGCGAACCGAGGAACATGGCATGCAGCGGCGTAGAAATCACTGGCAGACCGCTATCGGTGCGCATTTTGTTGAAGCGCACCATGCGCTCATAGGAGGTGAGCTTCTCTTTCACCTGATGCAGCCCCACGAGCGAGTCGAGCGACGCCAACAACGATTCGCAGCCCGTCTGCTCGTCGGTTTCTTCTTCCTCGTCAGCTTCTTCGAAGTCAGCGATTTCTTCTTCGCAGTCAGCGGCGCTTTGTTTTTGAAACTCTTGCGATATGAATGTTTCCAACAAAGTGTCGAAATCCATATCTTCCTCGTTTTCTACGTTCCCAATGCGCTCGTAGGCTTTGCTTTCATCGAACGGCGTGATTGGCTGCAAATTCTCGCCGAACCATAAACCGTTCACCTCCTTGTCGGTACGGAACACCATGCTTGCCACCGGCTTGTTCATGCATTGCAGTTCGGCGTAGTAGGTGGTGCCGTCGTCGTCATAAGGCATAATCAGCGGCATAGTCACTGCATAAAGCCCTTCTTCGGAATCGATGCGCACAGGCTCGGCAAATGGCGTGTAGCTCACCTCTTCACTATCACCGTCGAGCGACGTCAACCGCACCTGCAACTGGGGCAATATATTAGGTGTATTATCACCAAAATTGAGCTTGAGCTCAAAGTAGTATCTCAATTCGCAAGTGTCGATGTCGTCGGTATTTATCGAACGGAAGTATATCGAAGTATGCTTCTTATTCAGAGCCGCACGCTGTGGCACATACCACTGGTCGGGGGCGCCAAGCATACTCTCGTTGTAGAAGTACACCACTTCTTCGCCGATGTATCGGCCTGTCTTCTCTTCGCGAACCACAAATTTATAGCCAAATTCACCCCAGAACGATTGGCTTATTTGGGGAACGGGGAACTCAAGATAACAGTCGCGTGCATAGCCATTCTTTCCGTTGAGAGCCACACTGAAGGTTTGCTTCTCCACCTCCAACCGCCTTAGGCAGTCGATCATGCTTACCGTCACCTTGCGGCAAACTCCACGCTGAGGATCTTCTCCGTCTTCGCCCTCAAGGTAGAAATTTAATCTTACCGCCAGTTTGGAATTTTCGTCGCCAGAGCTGAAGTCTTGGCGGCAATTATAGGTTAAGTCATAGAGTTGCTTGCTGCCTCCATTTTCTTGGGGCGAAAATACGTTAAACTGCATTCCAAGCAACCGCACAAAAGTATTATTCTTTCTCATAAGTTTTTTTCGTGTTTTTGTGGGAAGGCTTTATCGCCCTCCGGGTTAATAATGTGTTTTTATCTATTTCATTCATTTTTTTGCTCGGAGCCACCTGCCTCCGAGACGTTGCCAACATGTCAAAGATCTCCCTCTCCCGACTGCCATTATGTGGCGACATTTAGGCACACCACGGGCTGTCGAGACTGTTCTGCGGATTGAAAATTGTTGGTTTGATTTTAGTTAAAACCCTATGCACACACATCTTCGCGCCGCCTTGGTGGAGCAGCACCGCTGAACTTAATCAAATTTAGATGTTGGAACTTCATAGCTTTAAAAAATGAATCATTCATACTATATTCTTATGAGAAACCGCCCAAATCGAGCGCTTCTATGCATTATGCTGCAAATATACTACTTTACCCCCAACAATCAAAATAATTTTCAAAAAATCGAAACAATATTTCACAAATCGGCATATCGCCCCATGCAGCCCTAAATTTGCACATACTATTAGATTTTGTGCATACAGCCACACTAAAATCATCAAAAAGAAATAGAAAACACAAGATTTGGCACAATGTGTGATAAATTTTCGCAAAATGTTTGCAAATTGAAAAATTGATTGTATATTTGCAATGTCAAATTATTTAGTAGATGCACCTCCAAAGAGGGTTAAGTTTTACTTTGGTTAGAAATAGAATGTTTTAGTTTGTTTTAAGTAGTTATTTTAGAAAGTCTAAAGGATTGAAAAACGAAGAGAGAGGGTCATAGAGAACTATGGTCCTTTTTTGTTGCCCCCACCCTGCAAAATGCCACACCTATATTATATAGTTTGTTTTTGAGGAGGAAATGAATTATCTTTGTGGAAAACTAAACAATAATCCACTAACACTAATCATTTTTTCTTAGAATCATGAAACTAATCACAACTATCGCATCGTTTGGGCTTGGAATCGTGGCATCGATGATGATTTCGTCGTGTGCGAGCGTTGAGGCTCCTGCTCCGATTGGACCGCTGCCTTCTGAACATCAAGTTAATTGGCATAAAATGGAGAAATATGCCTTTGTGCACTTCGGCCTTAACACTTTTGCCGATAAGGAATGGGGATATGGCGACACTCCTGCCGCTACATTCAACCCTTCGAAGCTCGACTGTGAGCAATGGGCTCGCGTGGCTAAGGAGGCTGGCATGCAGGGCATTATCATCACAGCTAAGCACCACGATGGTTTCTGCCTTTGGCCTACTGAATTAACTGAATATTGCATCCGCAATACTCCTTACAAAGATGGTAAGGGCGACATCGTGGGCGAACTCAAGGCTGCTTGCGAAAAATATGGTTTGAAGTTCGGTCTTTACCTATCGCCTTGGGACCGCAACGTTGCCACTTATGGCACCCCTGAATATGTGGAGTATTACCATAAGCAGATTGAGGAGCTTACCACTCGCTACGGCACGCTCTTTGAGTTTTGGCTCGACGGTGCTAATGGTGGCGACGGCTACTATGGCGGCGCTAACGAAACTCGCAGCATCGACCGCCGCACATATTATAATTTCCCTGAAATCTTTGCTCACATATTGAAGAATCAGCCTCAGGCTATCATCTTCTCTGACGGTGGCCCTGGTTGCCGCTGGGTGGGCAACGAAAACGGCGTTGCAAGTGCTACCAACTGGGCTTTCCTTCGCGGCGACGAGGTTTATCCCGGCTATCCCGAATATCGCACTTTGCAATATGGCCACGCCGACGGCACTCACTGGATTCCTGCCGAATGCGACGTTTCGATTCGTCCGGGTTGGTTCTTCCACGACACCGAAAACGATAAGGTGAAGAGCGTGGAGCGCCTCGTTGACCTCTACTATCGCAGCGTGGGACATAATGCCAGCTTCTTGCTCAACTTCCCTGTCGATCGCGAAGGACTTATTCACCCTACCGACTCGGCAAATGCCGTAGATGCACATAAGCGCGTCATGGCTGAACTCAGCAACAACATTCTTGCCGGAATCGAAGGAAAGGTAAGCAACACTCGCGGCGGATCGTTCAGCGCTAAGGCTATTACCGACGGCGATTACGACACTTATTGGGCTACAGCCGACGATGTGACTTCTGCCACAGTGGAATTTGCTCTGCCTGAGATGCAGAAGGTGAATCGCATGATGCTCCAAGAATATATTCCTCTTGGGCAGCGTGTGCAAGAATTCTTGGTAGAATATCGCTCGGGCGACCAGTGGACTCCTATTTCAATTAATGAGGAAACCACCACCATAGGATACAAGCGCTTGCTCCGCTTTGCAACCGTTGAAACCGACGGCTTGCGCATCACCATCAAGAGTTCGCGCGCTTGCCCTTGCATCAACAATATTGAAGCATTCTATTCGGGCAGCGACGACGACTTCGTGGTAGAAGACAATACTAACGATTTCCCATCAATCGATTTCACCCTTACCAGCGAAAACGACCGTTTCGTGCTCGACCTTGGCAGAGAATGCACCGTCAATGTGCTTCACTATCTGCCTACCGACGACGGCAAGGGCACTATCACAAACTACGAACTCTATGCAGGCGCTTCGGCCGACAATGTGAAGCTTATCACATCGGGCGAATTCTCTAACATCAAGAACAACCCTATAGCTCAAGCCATACGTTTCGCTCCTACCAAGGCGCGAGTGCTGGTGCTTAAAGCCACCCGCACCGTCAACGAAGGCGATGCCGTTCAAGCCATTCGCCTCGGCGTAGAAGAATTCTAATCGGAGACTTCAACAGTCCGAAACATATCAATGCCACCAAGCCTCATAGTGAATCGGCTTGGTGGCATTTGCTTTTGAATCGCAATGCCCGACCAGTAAGTCGAGAACGACAGTCTGGTCGGGCATTTTGTGTTGATTGCTTGGTCAGGCGATTGTTTTAGTCGAAACGAATCGCTTTATCTGTTATCTCTGCGGGTAAATGTGCCCACAGGCTTTTCTTGCGAGGGTTATTCGAAGCGGTAGGTTATGGTGCCTACGGCGTCGGTGGTGGTGTTTTTAGGCACGGAGAAAGTTGACGCCTTGGCGGCTGCAATGCAGCTATTGCGAGCGGCAATGTTGGCTGCTGCCGAGCCAGATCCGCCGGCGTAGGATGCCGATGTGACGTTGCCGCGGGCGTTTACCTTCACGCTGATGGTGATGGTGCCTTCAACGGCGCTGGTGGGTCGGCTCCAGTGGTCGAGAGTATATCCGCCCAAGCCGCCGATGCCGGGTTTGCCGCTGCGCGCGCCGCTATCGCTGTTGCCATTTGGCGAGCCAGTCTGTCCGCTGCCCGAGCCGTTGGTGGTGCCAAACTTCATGCGGCTTGCTATCTGCTTGCGTTGTGCTTCCTGCTGAGCTTTGGTCTGGTCGCGTTCGGTTTGTTCCGACTTGGTGGTGCCTTTGGGCTCAGTCTTTTTGGGTTCTTCTTTCTTCGTCACCTTCATGGGCGATTCTTGCTTGGTGGTTACCACCTCTTTGGGGCGGTCCACAGCCTCGCCGGCATCTTTCATGTCTTGACCTTGAATCTTGGGTTCATCGGCTTGAGCTGGCGCTTCGGCAGGCGATGCTTGCGCGAGGTCGTTGTTGGCGGGCGCCTCCACATTGCCGAGTTGCACAAATTCGCCGCCGAACATTATTTCTTCTTGCGGCATTTTCTCCAATTCTATGGCGTCCTTAGGTGGCCAAGTGTAGGTGAGGTGCGAAGTAACAAGAATAAGCACAAGCAACACATGGAATAGCAGTGTCGCAATGATGGCTAATATTGTATTCTTGTTTTGTTTCATTATTTCGGGTTAGTCGTTACAGTGATTGAGTTTGGTCGGTAGCCTGTTCGTCGGTGGGTTCGGGGCTTGCGTATTGCGATGATGCCGGCTTAGTGGCAAGCACTATCTTGAGTCCGCAGCGCGAACCTTTGTCGAGGATGTCCACAATCTTTCCGTAGGGCACTTCTTCGTCGGCATATAGTGCCACAAACTTCTCTGGGGCAGTTTGCTGCACGAGTTGAAGAAATCCCATTAATTGGTCGCTTGGCAGAGGTTTTGGCTCGTTTTCATCGACCGTAGCATAGATGCAGAGTTCCTTGTCGATATACACTCGTGTGCCGGGCTTGATAGCCGACTGCTCGCTGCTCTGCGGCAGATTCACTTCGAGTGCCGATGGGAACACAAAGGTAGAAGTTACCATAAAGAAGATGAGCAATAGGAATATAACGTCGGTCATCGACGCCATACTGAATATCGACATCATCTCATGTTGTTTCTTTAATGCCATCGTTTATGATATGATTATATTGATTTCTAAATGTAACTTAGTGTTGTAGCACAGGCACCAGTCGATGCTCAGCAGCGGGTGCCGGCAGTGATGCCATAGCTATAATGAGTGAAAATTACTTTGCAGGCTCGTTGAGCAAGTCCATAAATTCCATTGTCTTGGCTTCGAGCTGGTTCATCACCTTATTGACGCGCGACACGAGGAAGTTGTAGGCGAATAGTGCAATGATACCCACTATCAGACCAGCCACTGTGGTGACGAGAGCCTCGTAGATGCCGCTTGCAAGCACGGTAACGTTGGCATTGCTGCCAGCGCTTGCGAGTGCAAAGAATGCCTGCACCATACCGGTAACGGTGCCAAGGAAGCCTATCATAGGAGCTCCCGATGCTGTGGTGGCAAGCCAAGTGAAGCCTTTTTCGAGTGCCGACACTTCGAGGTTGCCGGTATTTTCGATAGCCACGAGCACGTCGTTCATTGGTCGGCCTATGCGGCTGATGCCTTTAAGGATAAGACGGGCGTATGGAGTATTGGTTTTCTTGCAGAGGTTGATGGCGCTTTCTATTTCGCCTTCGTGTATATAGTCCTTGATGCGCTGCATAAACGAGTCGTCGCGTTTAGCTGCTTTGCGTAGGGCTATGAAACGTTCGATAAAGATGTAGATGCTCACCACCGATAGCACGAGTAGTGGAATCATAATCCATCCGCCTTTAAGGCAGAGGTCCCAAACAGATAATGTCTCTTCGATAACTGGAGCAGCTTCGGCTGCTTGGTTGGCTGCTGTTGCCACGGTGTCGGTCAATGCACTTGACATCGACCCGATGGTGTCGGCCAATCCTGCATCTTGAATTTGTGCTAAAATGTTCATATTAAGTTGTTATGTAAATCTATTATTCTATTTTGATTAAAAACAATCTGTTTTGCTCTCGCCCAGCGGATTATTTGCCGCTAAGACATTCTTTATAAGCCTTAATGGTCTTTTCCAAGCCCATATAGAGGGCATCGGCAATAAGCGAATGTCCTATCGACACCTCATTTAGATACTCAATGTGCTGCTTGAAGTATTTCAAGTTCTTGAGGTTGAGGTCGTGGCCTGCATTCACGCCGAGTCCGCAATTATGCGCTGCCTTGGCTGCTGCCACGTATGGGGCAATGGCAGCTTCGGGGTCGGTCTCGAAGTCCTTGGCATAAGGGCCGGTGTAAAGTTCCACACGGTCGGTGCCGGTCTTGGCGGCAAGCTTGATGTTGTCGATGTCGGTGCCTACAAATAGACTTGTGCGAATGCCGGCTTCCTTAAATCGGTCGATTATCTCGCAAAGGAAGTCGAAATTAGGCTTAACCTCCCAACCAGCCGACGAGGTAAGAGCATCGGGCGAATCGGGCACCAAAGTCACCTGTTCGGGTTTTGCTTTGAGCACGAGGTCGATAAATTCGGGGCTTGGGTAGCCCTCGATGTTAAATTCGGTGCGAACCAACGGACGCAACAAGAAAACGTCGGCATGGCGAATGTGACGCTCATCGGGGCGCGGATGAACCGTAATTCCCTGCGCACCAAATCGTTCGCAATCCACTGCCACCGCCTGAACGTTTGGCAAATTACCCCCACGCGCATTGCGCAGAGTGGCAATTTTATTGATATTTACACTTAAATTGGTTGTCATAAACAGCGTTTCTTCAAAAAATCCACATAATGTGCTGGTAGCATGCTATGTGGTTTTACTAAAAATTACTATATTTGCGCTACCTATAATTGAGTACAAAATTAATATTAATAATGCAGAATTTGAAACAATTTTAGGCATAAAACCGATAAAAAAGATAAAAAAGATACGATGAAAATCTATATTAACGGAAAAAGGTGCAAAGCAGATACGCTTGCCCGCGTGGTTAGGCTGATAGAAATCCTGTCGGAAAGCGGCCATGAAGTGGTGCTCGATGGCACTTATTTTGGCAAGTTGCCAGTGGACGTGGCTACCACCCTGCCCATCGCTAATGTGGAATACAAACCACTCGAACACGCCGACTTGGCTATCAGCATAGGCGGCGACGGCACCTTTCTGCGCACAAGCAAGAAGGTGGCTCACTTGGGCGTGCCCATCGCCGGCATCAATAGCGGCCGTCTGGGCTATCTCACCGCTGCCGACCTCGACGACATGGAGCAATTTGCCGCCGAAATCAATGCACACCGCTATGATGTAGAAACTCACTCAATGCTCGAAGCTCGCCGCGAGGACGGCGTGGCAATCGACATGCCGCTGGCGCTCAACGAGGTGGCATTTCTTCGACACGACACTTCGTCGGTTATTTCGATTGAAGTGGAAGTGGATGGCGTGCCCCTAACCACCTATAAGGCCGACGGACTTATTATCTCCACGCCAACGGGATCTACCGCCTACAACCTTAGCTGCGGAGGCCCGATTATCGCCCCTACGGCTGCCAACCTGGTGCTTACGCCAGTGTCGCCACACTCACTCAATATGCGCCCGCTCATCCTGCCCGACACTGCCGTGCTGCGAGTGCTTGTGCACACTCGCGCCGAGAAATATCAACTCAGCCTCGACGGAAACACCGTGATTATGCCTAACAATGGCGCGGTAATAGTCACCAAGTCAAGCAGCGTGGCCAATGTAGTGCAGCGCGTAGGCCACAGCTTCGCCCACACCCTGCGCGAAAAACTCTTCTGGGGCAAAGATGTGAGATAATTTTCGAATAATTCAACCAACACGACCGTGACTAACTACAAAAAAATAATCCTGACGATAATCCTGGCGTCTTGCACAGGTTTGGCGTTTGCTGGAGACAATATCCCTTTGTTCTACAACGGGAAGCAGATATTGGTTGTGCAAATACTGCCCCAAACCGACGACTATTGCGTTGAACTCGACGACGGCACAAAGGAGCATGCCGATTTGGCAATTTATTACGACCAACTCGTGATTTTCGGTATGCCAATATTTAATTATGGCAAAGCGGAATACGTGCTTTATGCTCCAATAGAAGGCCGCGAATACGATTACTTATATAGCGAACTATCCCCCGACGACATGGATTACATAGCCTACGACACAGGCGAAAGAGTCCCATTACAACCAGAATTACCTTTTTGGGATAAGTGGGGCGGTAAATTGGCAATGCTAACATTTTTGACCTTTTTAGCACTGCTGATATGCAACGGTCCAAAACTATTAAAAAAGCATCGTTCCCGCCTCTATCTTTAACTTTTTTCCAGCACAATAGCAGTATTATCTATAGCACAAAACCCATCGAATTTTATTGGCTCACAAAAAGGCTTACTTCTATGGCAGAAAATATGCTAAATTCCAGATATCCCACCCATTATTCGAATGTCGCCCAGCAACTCCGAAGTCAAGCTACTACGATCTTAAACATTAAAGGATATCGCGACAAAAATAGCAAATAACATCTGCGTCTGTGGAAATCCTTGTGGGATTCCGTGTTGGGA
>CALZAF010000073.1 GCA_945612775.1 uncultured bacterium
AGCGACCGGTGTGGTGTAACCATGGCCACCAAGCCAAATCAGCTTCGGAGATGCTGATAATCACTTGCCTTATCTCACACTAAACGTTCTGAAGGAACGAAGGCCGAAGCGTAGCTGAGGCTTATAGCCGTGGGTGAGCGAAGCGTAACCCACGGACCTCCATGTCACCTCACCAGCAAGAGGAAGATGCGAAAACACCTGCCAATCAGTCGATTTCGCTTCCTTCAGAAGCATATTCATGATGCCGCCAATTCCCGTGGGTTACGCTAACGCTCACCCACGGCTACAAGCACTCGACTTTCAGCCGAGCGCCTTGCTTCCTTCAGAAGCTGCTGCGGTTACATAAAAAACACGGATTCGCACGACACAATTTCACATATCTACACCATATTGTGAAAATAGGCGCATAAAACAACATTGCGAAAATACGTGCAAAAGCCTACCGCCGCACAACGTCGGAGACGTTGATTTATGGTTAGCACCACACAAAGGGAGCGAAGCGACCGGTGTGGTGTACCCATCCCCTAACAAATCAGCTTCGGAGATACAATCACCCGCCTTATGTAAATCCGTGTTCAACAAAAAAGCTTGTGAAAATCCGTGTTAAAACCAAAACCATTGTGGAAATCCGTGTTAAGCAAAAAAAACTTGTGTAAATCCGTGTTCTAAACCCGCAAAAGCAAAAAAAGATGATTGTCCGCCCAGATGGGGCTAAACAATCATCTTTATATCGTTATTCTGATAGCGAATTATGCGCTCAGGATAAGCCTATTAGTTCAGTCCGAGCTGAAGCTTCACAAGATTGGTAATATCCTCGAATTGTGGACCCATAAATGCCACGCCAGGCTCGCTGGTGTCGTAGATTAGCATAAATCCCTGCTCTTCACCTATGATGTTCACTGCGTCGTCGATACGCTTTCTGATTGGGTCGAGAAGTTCCGATTCCTTTCTGCGAAGGTCCTCCGACGTATTCTTCAAGAAAAGTTCAATCTTGTCGTTGTTTTCCTGCAATTCTTGCATACGGCGTTCCTTAATGGTGCCGGCAGTCCTGTTATCGAGGTTCATCGCCTGAAAATCGCTATACTTGCGGTTGAATTCGTCCTGAAGCATTTGCAGCTCTGCCTTGTACTGGTCGCTCAGGTCCTGAAGCTGCTTTTCAGCGATAGCTTTTTCGGGCATCATGTTGAAAATCTCGAGCTTGTTCACTTTTCCAAACTTCACTTGCTGTGCTTGCATGCACACGGGCGCCATCACAAGCGCCATCATTATCAATAGTTTCTTAACCATTTCGATGCAATGTTTTGATTATTATTCTTATTCATCACACAAATATACTAAAAAACCGCCTATTAGCAATAAAAAAACTGTGGCGTTTCCATTTTTTTAGAAAACGCCACGTCTATTTTTATAAATTTTAAAATCTTAGCCTGTTTCTTAGCATCGAGGCAATCTTACTTAATGCCCAATTTTGCCTTAACGAGCGCTGTAACGTCTTCGCTGCCCTTGCCTTGATAGATGATTGATGGCATTGCAAGGTCGAAGATATAGGTGAAACCGTTTTCTGCGCCTACTGCTTGGATGGCTTGTTGCAACTTAGCCTGGATAGGAGCAAGAAGGGTCTCTTGTTGCTTCTGCAAGTCTTGTGCAGCTATTTGTTGGAAACTTTGAATCTTCTGATACTTTTCTTGCAATTCTTGTTCGCGACGTGCACGCATTGGTTCTGGTGTGCTATCGTTCTGCATCTTTTGGAATGCTTCGACGTCCTTTTGGAAATCTTCCTGAAGACGCTTGAATTCTGCATCATACTTCTCTGAAGCTGCCTTCAAGGTGTTTTCTGCTGTTGCCTTTTCAGGCATTACGTTAAAAAGTTCAGATGTGTTTACAGTACCGAACTTGAAAGTCTGAGCCGATAGGCACATTGGAGCTGCCAATAGGACAGCCATAAAAAGTTTCTTAATCATGTCGTTATTTAATTGTTTATTTTCGTTCTTATAAAAACACGGTGCAAAGATACGCAAAAAAATCGCTATTTACATCACTTTAAGTGCTCAATCTTAATTAATTGCCCTATAAGTACGGCAAAAAAATCACTTTCCGTAGCCCATCTTGGTGAGCACCTCGTTGCTGACGTCGATGCGTGGCGATGCAAAGATGATGCTTTCGCTCGATGCGCGGTCGAATATCACGGCATAGCCGCGCTCTTCGCTCACTTTCTTCACTGCGTTATACACTTCGTCCTGTATTGGCTTAATCAGGGCTTGGCGCTTCTTGTAGAGCTCGCCCTGTGGACCGAAGTATTTGTAGCGTAGCTCGGTGGCTTCCTTTTCCTTTGCCACTATCTCGCTCTCTTTTTTCTTCTTTTGGTCGTCGGTTAGGAACACCATTTCGCTCTGATAGTTCTTATACATAGCTTCGGCTTCCTTGGCAAGGTCGTCAACCTCGCGCTGCCAGCGCTGCGACACTTGGTTGAGCTGCTCGTTTGCCATCTCGTAGGCTGGAACGTTCTTCAATATATATTCCATATCCACCAGCGCAAACTTCTGCGCATACGATGCCATGGCACATGCCATAACGGCTATCACGGTTATCGCTATTCTCTTCATATAGTTCGTTCTTTTTGTTAATACTCCAATTTTAATTTATTTGTTTCTCGTTTCTATCGAGTTAGACTCGAAATTATGGCTTTGGTTTAGTCGTTTTTGATCTTTAAGGATTTTTTGCACACCCGATATTAACCTTAAAAGCATCTCAAGCGGATAATTCCACCGCTCGAGATGCCTTATACAGATTATTATAGGTTAGAATTCTTGTCCGAGCACGAAGTGGAAGTGGCTGCCGCCCTTTGTGCCAAGCACGTTGTCGAAACCGTATGCCCAGTCGATACCCATCATACCTATCATTGGCAGGAAGATACGCACACCGGCACCGGCACTGCGCTTGATGTTGAATGGCGAGAAGTCCTTCACACGTGTCCATGCGTTACCGCCTTCCACGAATGCCAAACCGTAGATTGTACTACTTGGCTGCAACACAAATGGGAAGTGCAATTCCATTGCGAAGCGGCTGTAGGCATAACCTTCACTACCCCATGGGGTGAACTGGCCGTTGTCGTAACCGCGAAGTGCGATGGTCTCGGTAGCGTAGGTGTAGCTGCCCGACATACCGTCACCACCAACATAGAAGGTTTCGAATGGCGACTTGAGATGTTTGTTCCAGCTGCCGAGCAAACCTATGTCGGCACGGGTCATGAGCACGAGGGTGTATTGTCCGTCGGGGTTAGCAAGTGGAGTGTAGGTGCGTGAACGGAACTTGAGTTTCCAATATTCTATCCACTTATACATCTCTTTCTTCGATTCCACTGTGTTGGTTTCCGAAAGCTTCTTCCAATCCTTCTTGCCGAAGAGGCTTGCTGGTGGAGTCATCTGCAAGCTCAGCGAGAATTGGCTACCACGGCGTGTGTACAATGGGTTATCAATACTATTTCGTGCCAAGGTCAAGCCCAATACAAGCGAGTTCGACACACCGTTGTTCATATAGTAGAGATATTCCCAGTTCTTCAAGCTGTACCACTGGTAGCTTAGTTCGGCTGTGAATGTGAAGTAGTCGTCTGGCCACTTCAAGCGCTTACCGAAGCCCACTGTCAAACCTGCCATCTGCAAGAATTTATTTGGGTCGTAGGCGTTTTCATAGTAGTTGCCTGAGTTATAGCCGGTATAGTAGCTCGAATAGTAGTTGTAGATATAATTTTGATATGTACTGTTGTAGTACGATGAGTTAATACCCGTCTGGCGTGAATAGAAACCAGTGATAGAGAGCGAGTTTGGACGCTTTCCACCGAACCATGGATCCAAGAACGATATGCTATAGGCTTGATAATACTTAGCATTGGTCTGAGCACTGATAGTGAATGTCTGACCTTCGCCCTGTGGGATGATTCCGCGATAGGTAGATGGGTGGAACAGGTTCTTCATCGAGAAGTTGGTAAACTTCAAGCTCAACTTACCTATGATACCTGTCTGACCCCAACCAGCCGAGAATTCTACCTGGTCGTTGGCTTTCGACTCGAGGTTGAACAAGATATCTACCGTACCGTTTTCCTCGTTTGGCTCAGGGCGGATATCCATCTTTTCTGGGTCGAAGTGACCGGTTTGCGCAATTTCACGAGCCGAACGCATCAAGTCGCTCTTCGAAAAGAGGTCGCCCGGACGCACACGCAATTCGCGGCGGATTACCTTTTCATATAGTCGGTCGTTACCGTTGATTACCACCTTATTAATAGTAGCCTTCTTACCTTCGAACATGCGCATTTCGAGCGAAATAGAGTCGCCTTCGATGCGGTTTTCGATTGGAATTAATTGGTAGAAGAGGTAACCATTGTTCATATAGTAGTTTTCGATGGCGTCGTCATCTTCCTTTGTACGCTTGTTGAGCAATTTCTGGTTATACACGTCGCCCTTCTCAAATCCGAGCACCGAGTTAAGGAAATCGCTTGGATACACTGTGTTACCCACCCATGTCACATCGCGTATGAAGTATTGCTTACCTTCGTCGATTGTGAGATACACATCTACGGTCTTTTCGTCGTAGTTCACCACGCTATCCTTCACAATCACGGCGTCGCGATAACCTTTTTCGTTATATTTGTCGATGATAAGCTGTTTATCTTCGGCGAAGTCCTTAGGAACGAACTTCTTTTGGCTGAATAGGCGTATCAAGTCCCACTTTTCGTTGGTCTTTTTCATAGCGTGCTTCACTGCGCGATCCGATAGCACGCTGTTGCCCTCTACATATATCTTGTGCACCTTAATCTTCTCATGCTTATCCACATTGATATCTACTATCACCTCATTTTCGTTGCTGAGGTCTTCGCGTTGCACGATATTTACTTCGGCATTCTTAAAACCCTTGTTGTCGAAGTAGCCCTGAACGATAAGCTTAGCGCGGTCGGCGATGTTTGGGTTCATCTGGTTACCCTTCATTAGGCCCAAGCGTTGCTGCAAGTCTTCGCGCTCGCCTTTCTTCACGCCGTTGTAGTTAATCTGCGAAATACGAGGCTGTTGGCGCAACTCAAACTCCAACCAAGCCTTGTTGTCATACACTTTTTCTACGTTGATTCTCACTTTCGAGAACAAGCCTTGACGCCAAATGCGCTTTGCCGCTGTGGTAATCTCATTACCAGGTATTTCCACCACTTGGCCCAGCGATAGTCCCGAATAGCCTATCACTATATAATCTTCATAGTTATCCACACCGGTCACCTTCATGCCTGCTATCTCATATTTCTTGGGCATTCCGGTGAATATCACCTTCGGATTGTAGATTGTGTCGTTAGCCACCTGTGCCACGGCGTGGCTCGATGCCATGCCGCCAAGGATTGCTATCATCAGTAGGAGTTGCTTCAATCGCATATTCTTTGTTTATATTCTTATCTGGTTTCGGGGCTTTCGAGCTTCTGCCACTCGGGGCTCAGCTCTGGGCTCACTTCTGTTTTATTTCGTTATCTGTTCGCTGGTCTTTCCGTATCTACGCTCACGGCGCTGATACTCCAATATCGCCTCTGTAAAGTCGTCGGCACTGAAGTCGGGCCAATACTTTGGCGTGAAATACAGTTCGCTGTAAGCTATCTGCCAAAGCAGGAAATTGCTGATGCGCAGGTCGCCGCCTGTGCGTATCAGCAAGTCGGGGTCGGGCATTCCCTTGGTGGTTAGGCTGTTGCTGAAGCATGCATCGTCGATGGCTTCAACGTCGAGCTCGCCCTCCTTAACTCTCGTAGCAATGTCTTTCACTGCCTCGAGAATCTCCCATTTCGACGAGTAACTCAATGCCAACACCAGCGTCAGGCCTGTGCAGTGGGCGGTGTCGTTGATGCAGCGAGTGAGTCGTTCGCGCGCAAACTCGGGCATGCGGTCTATGTCGCCTATCATGTCCAAGCGCACATTATTCTTTATCAAATCGGGTGTTTCGCGTTCTATAGCCACCACCACAAGGTTCATCAGTGCATCCACTTCTTCCTTGGGGCGATTCCAGTTCTCGGTAGAGAATGTGTAGAGTGTGAGATAGCTTAGTCCTATCTGCGAAGCTATCTCGGTGATTTTTCTCACCGTTTCCACGCCCTTCACATGGCCCTCGGTGCGTTGCAGGCCGCGTTGCTTAGCCCAGCGTCCGTTTCCGTCCATTATCACTGCCACGTGGCGTGGCAGCCGTTGGCTATCTATCTGTTCAGTCATCCCGTTTTTGTCTCGTTCTATTTAGTTTGTTTATTCCACATAGTGGCATGTGCGGCATCGCTTGCCAAACTCATAGGTAATGCTCACCATAGTGGTGGAATACCAGTCGGTGCCTTTTGCAAAGCCGCTTTCTATGCCGTTTAGGTTGCTCAAGCCGTCGAGGTTGTCGCTCAGCGCCTTGCGCATCATAAACTCCAATCCAAGGTTAAGGCGCTCCTTAATCTTGTATTTCACTCCCACGCCCATCGGTATGCTCACCGTAAAGGCGTTTTTGCGCTCGTTAGATGCCAATGTAAAGCCCATACCGAGCGACAGATACGGCGTTATTCTGCTCAACTTCAAGTATTTCGACCCTATGCCGAAGTTCAAGAAGTTAAATTCAAACTGCGCGCCCACGTCGTAGAGCTGCGAGTCGAATTTATAGGTCTCGCCGCCAGGATACACATTGCTGCCATCGGCGCTGTCGCCACTGATGCCGGCTGTGAGCGCACTCGCCTTGAGCGCCATCCTGCTATTAATAATGTATCTAAACACCCCTCCGGCTGCTATGCCTGGATGGGCAAAGATGCTGCTTTGGTTGGCTTCGCCAAGATAGCCCGACATGCCCACTGCGCCGCCTGCTTCGAAGCGATAGTCTTGCGCAATGGCGGCTATTGTCGTCGCCATCATCACCAATATTGCCATTATTTTCTTCATATCCCGGTTGTTTCTGAGTTTTAGCTTTTATCTCTTGTTTGCTGTCAGTGTTACCACCTTATATATAATGAAAACGATGGCTATCGGTAAATTATTATTTTCGCCTGCCTATTTAGCACTAAATGATAGGCTTAAAGGTCAAGCGGTTGAGCACTCCGCGCCAGATGTTGTTGCAGGCGTTGCCTTCTTCATCCACTCCGCCAAAGAGGTAGATGTATGGGCAATCCCACTCGCTCACGTTCTGGCTCGCGCGTGTGCCAAGCGGCAACACTACGCGCGCCCACACTGGCAACTGCTTCGATGGTGTAGATACCCATCCGCCGTCGCTGCTTCGCGTGAGTGTCTTGCTGAACACAAGCGCCTGTGCTCCGCAAGCTGGAGTAATGTATTCCGGCAGCTGCAGCAACTGGTCGGCTACGCTCCAGTAAAGTCCCTGATGGCGTGAGATATACACCTTGCCATTCATTTCACCCTTAGAGTTACGGCCTCCTACTGCAAACCATGCTCGGTGCTCTCTATACGACATTGTGTCGGCTATCTTCTCATAGTTGACGTATTGGAACACGGTCATGCCAGCCAACGATGGAAGCACCTTGCTATTAATCATAGCCCATGCCTTGCCGTCGTAGGCCCATACGTCGCCGCGATACTTGCCGTCGCAAGTGATGCCGCCAACTATAAATCCTTGTGGTTCAGCGCCCCACTCGCTTTCGGTGAGCGAAATTGGAGATGACTCTGTCACTGGGAAGTCGGCATCCACCACGCTCTGCTCAAATCCTGATTTGCGTGGATATTCGTCGTGCATAAAGGCCTCTCCATCCTTCTGCACGCCGAGCACGCGGTCGGTGTAGCCTCCTATCATCGAATACCATGTCACGCCACACGAGCTCCAGCTTTCGCCGTCGGCCGATGTGTAGAGTGCGCCGTTCTCGTCGAGCACATATAGGGCATCATTGGTGGCTTCGAGTGTGCTCACGTTTGGAACGAAGCCAAACTGGGCTTCCACCTTCTGCCAGTTGTATGAATAAGGATTGTCGTTGTTCGATAGCACTATGCCGCCCTCGGTGCTGCTAACAAGCAGATAAGCCTTTTCCTTATATGCCACTGCCTTGCTGGCGAGCAACTTGCCGCTTGCAAATGGCATATCGCGTCGTGCCATTTCATTCCAGTAGAGCGAATCCGACTCAAGATTGTGCACATTCACCTTCACGCTATAGTACACCTCAGTACCGTCGGCTGCCTTAACTCGCAAGCCCACATTTCCTGTAAAGTCGATTGTGTCGGCATCGCTGTAGGTAAACACAGTGTCGCGGCGAACTGTGCCGCCTTTCTGGATTACCTCAACGGTAGCCGATGTAGCACATTCCAAATCGATGCACAGACCGCTTACATCGGTGCCTTTTGGCAACGAATCGGCATTATATATCTTTCTGTTCACCAGGTCGATAGAGAAGAACACCGAGTCGAGATTCAGTAGCACATCTTCATCGGGTTTTATTGAGAATGACGTGATTCCTGTGCCATTCGACACTATAATCTGCGATGGGTCGGTTAGCACTTCATCTGAGTCACACGATACTGCGAACGATGCAACAAGCATTGTCAGCAGCAGATATAATGGAAATTTTCTTTTCATCCTTGTTTTTACTTTTAATGTGCAAATTTAATAACTAATTTGTAAATAATCTGCAAATCGGTCATTATTTCACTATTATTGACACTCGCAACGGCTTTTTTAGTTTTTGTTACGACATTTTTTGCCCTCTTTTTGGGGTTTTACTCTCCAATTCCACCCATTTAGCGCCATTTTCCTCACTCTGCGCATTTTTATTGCACCTGCGCTCCGTTGTTAAGCGGCTTTTTTATTAACTTTGCCTTATGACTACTCAGCAGATGACATCTTACATCAAGCAAGCGCTCGCCGAGGCTTACCCCGAAGGCGAAGTGCGGGCTTTTGTGCGTATATTGTTCGAGGAATGGCTGCACTACTCCACCGTGGATATCTATTTGCGCGCCGATTGCGAGGTGCCCGACTTCGTGGAGCAGAAGATGCGCCGCGCCGTAGAGCGCCTGCTTGCCCACGAACCTATTCAGCACATAGTGGGCGTGGCTCATTTCCACGGCCACCGCTTCAAAGTCGATAGGCACACGCTCATCCCTCGCCCGGAGACTGAGCAACTGGTGGATATGATTATCGACCAGAACCCCGCCACCGATTTGCGCGTGCTCGACATAGGTACCGGCTCGGGATGCATAGCCATATCGCTCGCCCGCGCAATGAAGTTTGCCCAAGTCACAGCTTTCGATGTCTCGCAAGCTGCCCTCGACGTGGCTGCCGGCAATGCTTCTGCTCTGGGCGCAAAAGTAAAGTTCTGCCTTACCGATATCCTTTCGGCTAAGCCCAGCGACAACCAGTTCGACATCATCGTGAGCAATCCGCCCTACATCTGCCACAGCGAAAAGTCGCAGATGGAAAGCAATGTGCTGCTCTATGAACCTCACACTGCCCTATTCGTGCCCGACGACGACCCGCTGCTATTCTATCGCGCCATTGCGCAATATGCCTCGCGGGCACTGTCGCCTAAGGGCAAACTCTATTTCGAAATTAATGCCGCCTACGGCAATGCCACAGTGCAATTACTTAAGCAGCACGCATTTACCGATATAGAAATTGTGCGCGACTTCTACGGTCGCGACCGATTTGTGTCGGCACTTATGGTATAACCCTCTAAACCGATTTATCTCGATGGCAAACAACAAAAACATATCGCCCGAAAATGCCCTTAACCGCCTTGCCGCACTATGCTCGCGCAGCGAACAGGCGGAAAGCGACTTGCGCAGCAAACTCCGCACTTGGGGCATCGCCGATACCGACGCCGACGCCATCATCGACAGGCTCTATGACTTGCGATTTCTCGACCGCGAACGCTACACTCGCGCCTTTGTGCGCGACAAATTCCGCTTCGAGGGTTGGGGAAAGATCAAGATTACTTTTCAGCTCCGCCAAAAGGGTTTCGACGCTTGCCTCATAGAGGACGCTCTCACCGAAATAGCCGACGAGGAATACTCCGAACGCCTCACACAACTACTTGCTACTAAGGCTCGTAGCCTTCACGGCAAGGAATACCTTCAAGCCAAAGCTTCACTGGTGCGTTTTGCCGCTTCGCGAGGCTTCGAACCGGCTTTAATCTATAAGATTATCCCTAAAGTGCTCACCCAAGATCACGACTGCGATGCCGACTGCCAAGACTCTTATATCGACGATTAAACGCCTCGTGCGCTCAACTTGCGATGTGCTCATGCCACGCACTTGCCCGGTGTGCCGAAATGCGCTGTCGGCTGTCGAACCGTTTGTGTGCCAGCATTGCCTCGACTTGCTGCCGCGCACTCTATTCGAGACGCGCACCTTCAATCCCATGGAGCAACTTTTTGCCGGAAAGACGCCCATCGTGCGCGCCACAGGATTCTTCTATTACCGCAAACGCAGCCCCTACACCAACATCATCATCGACACCAAATATCACAATTCGCCGCGACTCGGTCAGTGGTTCGCCCACTACGCTGCCGATTCCATAAAGAGTTCACACTTCTTCGACGGCATCGATTGCATCATTCCGGTGCCGATGCACGCCTCCAAGCTTGCCAAGCGCGGCTACAATCAAGCCGAATACATAGCCCTCGGCATTAGCCAAGCCACTGGAATACCCATAGCGCACAATGTAGCTGCTGTGCTTCCTCACGACACGCAGACGCGAAAGTCAATCTACGACCGCTGGAAGAATACGCAAGGGCTCTTTGCTGCCGTAGATGCCTCGATGATTGAGAACAAGCATGTGCTGCTGGTAGATGATGTGGTCACTACGGGAGCCACCCTGCTGAGCTGCGCCAAGGCGATTGAAAATGTGCCCGGCATAAAGATTTCGCTAATGACGCTCGCCTCTGCCATTCTCGACTAATCACAGAATTATATTATAAACCAATAACATATCAAAGAAAGATGAAGAAACTACTATTATTAATCGATTGCCAAAACGATTTTATCGATGGCAGCCTCGCTGTGGCTGGCGCTCCTGAGGCCATGAACAGCCTTGCCGACTACATTGCGCAACACGCCGACGAATATAGCGCAATCGCTGCAACCCTCGATTGGCACCCCTACAACCACTCTTCGTTCGCTAAATATTGCCCAACCGGACCTTGGCCTGTGCATTGCGTGCAGCACACCGTGGGCGCTGCGCTATATCAGCCTATCGTAGATGCCACACAAGGCCGCGAAATCCACTTTTTCACCAAGGGCAACAACATTGCCACCGAAGAATACTCTATCTTCGCCAACCCAGTGAACGGTCCGGCATTGGCTAAATTCATCACCGAAGGCGAGTTCGAACAAATCGACGTTTGCGGCCTCTGCGGCGATTATTGCGTGCTCAATTCGCTCAAAGGCCTCGTGGAGAACGGCTTCGAAAGCCTAATCAACGTGCTTCTGCCCTACACTCCATCAATCGACGACGGCTCAACTCTCCGCAACTACCTCAGCAGCATCGCAAAATAAAACATCAATAAATAATCTCAATCTTGGCACAAATTTCCACTAAACCCATCGTGGCGATTTGTGCCAAATTCCTTCTCTAAGCAGCGGTTTCATAATCTCACGCAGATCTAACAGATTTATCAGATGGGGTTATATAACAGTTATCCAGATGCCAACAAAAAAAGCACCTCGAAATCACTTCGCGGTGCCCTAGGAAAAAAATAGTATGAATA
>CALZAF010000074.1 GCA_945612775.1 uncultured bacterium
ATAGCTTCAGTCCCGTAGCCGAGAGAGGCATATTGCCTGCAGTATGGGTGTCGGCAAAGACTCCCATGAGCGGAACGCGCGTTTCTTCAACTGGAGCGAATTCAACGATAAGGCGCAGCCTCTTGTAGTATTATGGCTTATCTATAACGAATTGCAGTGCGTTAAATCTTGAATTTGATGCTGGCGAAGAGCGAACGGGGCATCATAGGACCGTAGATGTAGCCCGAGTCGCGAAGTTCGCCTTGGTCGAAGTCTTTTTGGAAACTATTGAAGATATTCTTTATGCCCACATTGACTTCGAGGCAAGCATACTTCATAATCTTGAAATCGTAGCCGATTTTCAGGTCGAAATCGAAGAATGAAGGCGTCTTTACAGCCACATCGATGTCGGTGCCCGAGCCCTCGAGGTGCTGCACAAGCATTGTGCCGGTGTAGGTGCCGCTCAGTGCACGTGATAGCGGTTTGGTGGGGTTGTATCTGAGCGTGAGATAGCCGTAGGTGTCGGGGGTGCGGAAAATTCGCTTCACTGGAGCCACATCTTCGTTTTCGCTCCAGTATTCGAGTTCCTTATATCGACTGCGCTGGTAGGTGAAACCTATCTGCGATTGCAATTTCGACGACCATACAGCTTTGCCCTCGATGGTGAATCCCACTACGGTAGCACCCGAACCATTGTAGCGCTCAAGCACCTGATTTCCTTTGCTGTCGGTTTGGTCGAGTTTGCGAAGCGCAAACACATCGCTTAAATTGGTGTAGAATCCCTCGAAAAGCAGGTTGGTCTGCACCGATCCGAAAGTTTTGTACCAATCGACCGAGGCGCTGAGGCTGTTGGAACTCTCTTGGCGAAGTCCGTCGGCAAGTACCGTTACCACACGGTCGCCACCCACTATGGCAATGTGGAAGTCCTCATCATAGGCTTGAGGCGAGCGGAAACCGGTGGAATAAGAGAGACGGAAGTTGAGATTTTTCGACGGATTGAAGCGGATATTTGCGCGAGGCGACACGATAACGTCGCTGATGAGCGAGTGCTTGTCGAGACGAGCGCCCACAAGGAATCCCCAACGGTCGGTGCGCCACTCGTTTTGCAAATAACCCGAATAGATGTTAACGGTTTGAGCCACATCGTGGTCGTAGCCGAGAGTCATGTCGTGCAGATAATTGTGGTTATACTCCAGTCCGGCAGTTAATTCCGAAGGCATAAACAGCAATTTGGCGAACGAGTGGATATATTGAGCGCCAGCCACCACCACGAGGTCTTTGGTCTGTCCGTAGGCGTTAAGGTCCATGCCGCTGCCGTAATAACTATCGCGCTTGGTGTTCTGCATCGATGAGAACACGGTTAGTCGGTTGATGTAATTCTCGTCCCAAAGGTCGAAAGCCAAGTCGGCGGCATGAATGTTGTGGTCGGTCTGTTCAGCCACATTGGCATTGTGCGGCTGCACATTCAGTTGGTCGCCACCGCGGCGAAATTCGTGAGTGCCGTGGTATTCGAGCGATAGTTTAGAGAAGTCGGAGGTGCGAAGGAAGCTTCGGAATCCGAGCGTTTGGGTCTTGAGTTGGGGAATCTCGGTGTAGCCGTCATCATCGTGGTCGTAACCTTGGCGAATGCGGTTCTGACCATAGATAAAGATGCCCATTTTATTGTTTTCGCCCACAGTGGAGGCGCTGAGCGTGGTGTTGTTGTCGAGAGCCGAAGAAATGCCCACCGAAGTTAGCGTGTGCGATACCTCGGCAGAATTAGTTATCGGGTCTTTGGTGATGATATTCACGGTGCCGCCGATTGCCGATGACCCGAAAAGCGCCGAACCGCCACCGCGCATCACCTCCACGCGGTCGATCATGTTAGACGGAATCTGCTCCAGCCCATATACGCCAGTTAGGGCAGAGAACACGGGTCGCGAATTCATTAGAATCTGCGAATAGTGGCCGTCGAGACCGTTGATGCGCACTTGGGTGAATCCGCAGTTCTGGCAGTCGTTTTCAACACGCACGCCGGGCTGGAAGTTAAGTCCGTCGGCAAGGCTGCATGCGCTCACGAGGTCGAAGAGTTGTGCGCCCACCACGCTGATGAGCGACGAACTGTTGCGGCGCTTAACCTCGCTTTTATTGCCAGTCACCACCACCTGCTCAAACTCCAAAGCATCGGTGATAAGGTCGAAATTGATTTCAGCGGTGCGGTCTTTTACCACTGTCACTTTTTTCACTTCGCTCACATAGCCTATGCACGAAGCTTCGATTTCGTATTTTCCCTCAGGCAGATTCTTCAGGAAATAGTGCCCGGTGACGTCGGTTGTAGTCCCGATGCTTGATTTGAGAATTCTGATGGTTACGTAGGGAAGGTGTTCGCCAGTGCCTTTGTCAATCACGTGGCCGGTGATGTGGGCGTCGGTTAGCGACTCGGCATTGATTGCATTGTTAGGTGTGCCCACCGATTCGCGGGCACAAATAGGGTGTACCGACACACAAAGTGCCAGCACAAGGAATAATATTTTGTTCATGTATTATAGCCTGTATTGTTACAAAAAATAGTATAGTGAATAGCTATGCCTCGAGTAGGGGCATAGTGTGGGCGGAGGAGGAAGAGTTAAATGTGATGAATACAGGCAGGAGGTGCTCGGAGGCTAACGCAAGCCACATAGTGTGACACCACTTTTACCACTTGCGGCAAAATGAAAATGCTGAGCAGCACAATCGATGGTTCGGTGCCAATCTCGAAGGTGTCGCAAGTGAAAACCACATGGTTGAACGAAGCGATGGTTTGCGCTCCCGCTTTGGTGTGATGAGAGGATTCAAACGGGTGCGAGTGCCAAACGATTTCGTTGTCGATAACGTGCGAGTGCAGGAAGAAGGTGTTGCTGCCGTACATGGCGCACACCATAGTTAGCAAGAATGTCGCTATGGCGCGTTGTGCGGTGGTGATATTTGAGCCGAACTTCTTCAAGACTATGCTTTGTTACCGTTTGTAAATATTAAACTAAACTTAATTCGTGCTGCAAAGGTAGTGATAATTCTTTAAATTTCGGCAAATTATATGGTTTTTTTATTTAGAAATATTTTAAATAATGTGAATGGCAGACAGTGCGAATAATAATTATCCCTTGCCGAAGATATATGTTCGACAAGGGACTATAGTATATGCTATGTAATGAATTTTTGGAGTCCGATTAGTAGGCAGTTACGGCGAGTTTCTTAGCCTTAGAGCTCTGTTCCATGCCGTTGGAGACGATAGAGGCTCGATATACGTAGATGCCTCGAGGCACACGACTGCCGCTGCTGTCGCATAGGTTCCAGGTGATAGGAGCAGAAGTGTAGAGGTCGCTCTTGCCTGTCTCGGTGGTGCTCCATACCATACGTCCCATAAGGTCGAACACTTGGAGAGATACTGTAACCACAGCATCGGGACGATTGTGCTGCACATAGAACACAGCCTCGGTGGAAGCTGGGTTGGCAGTGGTGTAAACGTCAACCAAATCGGGCTTCAGACCCTTTATCACATTGAACGAGATAGTCTTTTCCGAAGAATTCATAAATACGTCCCACACCTTTAGTCGCAGCGTGTGTTCGCCTTCGGTGAGGTCGCTGAGCGGGTAGTTGATGGTTCCAGCGTTGCCTTCTGGGTCGATAGTTGGGCGGAAATAGAGGTCAACATCGCTGTAAGTGAACTTGTCGTCGAGTTGTAGAGTGATGTTATGGCCTATGCCACCAGTCGAGAAGTTAATACCGCTCTTGTCGAATATGCTTGCGAGCACAAGAGGCGATTCGTTCACGTTGTCGCCATCGGCAAATGCCTCGGTGTTGAGCGTAAAGGTGCGGATTTCGGGACCTTCGTCGTCGCTTTCTACGGTTTCGTCGTATCCGTAGATATAGAATTGCTCATTCGAGCCCGCAGCTTCGGCTTGAGTGCTTTCGTCGTAGGCATAGAGCATGAGTCGTGCCGGGCTATAGTTGTCGAACGATTCGGCAACGGTAAGTTCCGACGGGATGGTAACGCTTATCGAAAAACGGCCATTGACCACGTCGTCGGTGTTAATAGCAAGTTTGTTGTCGCGCTCTTGATATACGACTTGCTTCGACACCTCGCTATTGTTTTCGCTATGACCTTGAGTCTCAACCGATTTTTCGGCATCGTAGAGCGTGGTGATGATTTTGCCGTTGAAGTTATCCACTGGATTGCCTTCGGTATCTACTATCCTGCCGGCAAAAGTGAGCTTTTGTCGAGCCTGGAAGGTTGGCAGATCTTTGTCGTTGATGTCATAGCCGTTGATGGTCTCCAATTCAGCCACATATTTAGGCAGAGTGAGGCGCATAGCAGGGTCGCCGAGAAGCACATAGCGCAGTTTGTTCTCGTCGTTTTTCAAGTCGTTTTTGCCTCTGCGCACTATTTCGCCGAGTGTGAGATAATTGCCGTTTTCGTCGCGACGGAAGGCATATTTTGCTACGCAGTTGTTAAGGCTGCCGTTGTTAGGGATATAAGCCAAACGGGTAGAAGAGAGTTCGGCTATAGCACCGCCATTGGTGTTGCAGAATAGTATTTCAGCGCCGCAAGGCGAGGTGGCATCGAAGCGTGCAAACTCGCAAGTGGCGGCAAATATAAACGGCAAACGGCGATTATACATGTTGTTGATGTCGTTGAAGGTGAGAATGCTCTCTCCGGTCCATCCCGTTGGGCTTGCGTGGCCTATATAGCTCAACCAAATCGTGCCTTCGGTAAGCCAATTGTAGAAACGCTTGCGACCTACTTCAGAAACCAGACTGCTGCCCGACGAAACCACATCGAATGCATCTACATAAACGCGGTTATAGATATTGTTTTCGCCGCCGTTGTTGTTGTAGATGTTGATGATAGATTCTGCTTGGTCCATGTGGATGCCGTCGTTCATATCATCGGCAACAACCATAGCGTTGGTTTTCCAAGCGCCGTAGTCGGTGTTGTTGACGTATTTTATCAGTTTGTCCACATTACCGCGTGCTTGAGAATATGATCGGGCAGGCATACGACCCACCGCGATAGAGCATTTATTGTTGTATCCCATTGCATTGTCCTCGAGCATTACGAAAATGTCGTCGGTGGTGAACGAAGTGCTTTCGTTGGAACTATCTACCGATTGATAGGTGAGGAGCATAGGATATGAGTTCGATTTCACGGTTTGTGTGAGTTGTCGATTGTCGAAAGATCCTCCACCGAAAAGCAGCAGATAGGCTAATTTATGGCCTTCTTCATCGGTGCCGCGGTCGTAGAACATTTTGCACATGCGGCGATAAGCCATGGCGTCGGGCGTTCCCGATGAAAATTCGTTATAAATCAAGTCCTGATTCACCACAAGCACGCGCATGTTGTCGCGCTGTTCGTGCAAGTCAGCTACGCGGCGCGCCTGGTCGGCAAATGCTGCCGTGGTGATGATTATCATGTCGGGCGTAGGTTCGCCGTGAATGTTCTGTGCCGACACCTTGCCTACGTAAGTGGGCGAAGGAATAGCAGCGCCGGTGTTGAAGGCGGCGTATTCGCGCATACCGCTTGCCGTTGGGGCAAATTTCACGCCTCCGTCGGCAGTTTCACCTCGCATAAGGATAGGCTTGGTGTAGTCGGTGACATCGAGGATATACGTTTCGTCGGTAGCTCCGCTTATGAGAATAGCAGAAGACGAGCTATTGGTGTGGTTGAATAGCAATGACCCGCCGTTGAGTGCTATTTGGCGAGTGTAGTTGATAGCGATATAGTCGAGATTAGCCAGACTGAGTGTACCGCTATAACTTAATCCTACGCTGTAGGAGAAGTTGCTTGCATCGTTAAGTTGAAATTCCTTGATGCTGCTATTCAAACGCAGAATCTGATTTGTGCTGATAACCGGGTTCACGAGGTCTCCGTCGCCGAAAGGCAGCTGTGTGCCATTGTACTTAAACGTTAGGGTGGCATTAGCCGATGTGTTAGAGGCAAAAGATGTAATAGCTTTGATGCTGCCTCCCGACACATAACCAGGAATGTCGAATTTGAAAGTTTGGTTCGAGGCATATCTGAAATCCTCGCCCAGCAACAGCGTGCCAGTTTCACCAGCCGAAACTGCTTCTATTTCGTGATACACCATATCGGTGAACGTGTTAACCACTGTGGCAGAAGGATTGACGGTGGTTTCTGACGTCGTCATTTGGGCGTCTTCAGAGTCGTCCTCGGTGATGAAATAATAGGCAGAAGTGGCGTAGGGGTGCTGCTTGGGCACAAACACCTGTTTAGAGGTGTAATCCTTAGTCAAGTTGCCCTGAGCGTAGAAGAAAATCTTGTTGCCGCTGCGCACCACGGGCACCATGGGCAGGTCGTCGATTATATCGGTTTGCCGAAGGTTCTCTGCAAGTTGAGCGCCGCCGTAGCCATAAACCTTAACCTTATTGATGTCGGAAAAGCCCCATTTCGAGGCATCGCTCTGCGAGATGGCGTAGATGCCCGATTGATCGACCTTGACTTTTACCCAGTGTCCGGAACTTAGTTTCGACTGCTGGGCATAGAAACTTGCGTCGAACGCCCACGCAGCTGAGCACGATGCTATAAGCAATATTGCTGCCGCCAGTGTGCGTAACGAAAATTTGCCGTATGATGTGAAGTTATACATTTAGTGCTTGTAGTATTGTTGCTAATTTCACTCGGTGAAATCGCACCTTTGGTTGCGACATCCCGATAGTATATCACTATATTAACGATGTGATATGTGTTTTATTGTGATTTCATGATGCGAATTTTTGCCGATAAATAAATAGCAAAACTGCCCAGCTGCAGGAGTGTGAGGCAGTGGGCAGTTCGGTAAGTCAAAATAAGTGAGATTAATCTAAAGCGCCTTTCACTTCGAGCACTACGGTGTAGATGGTAGGCAGCTCGTGGGGCAAAGTAAGTCGTAACTTTTGCTCGTCTTGCTCGAATGCAACCTTTTTGCCGTTGCCGAGCATCTAACCAGTGTGGAAGGCAAAAAGCAGTCGTTACAAGCGGCAGCGCAATATGGCTTCTACCTTGTCGGGCGTAACGATGCCGTGTTCGCCGAGATTCCATTTGCGCATCTCGAATCGGCTGCGTATGGTGGCGATGGTGTCTTCACCTATACCGTAGTCGCTCAGGCGAGTTTTTACGCCAAGCGATTGGAAAAAATGTTCGGTAGAATCGATGGCTTTATCGATAATTTCGTCGGCAGATCCCTCGGTGATGCCCCAAACTTCCTTGGCATATTGCAGCAGTTTAGCCTCCTTTTCGCGGCGCATAATGTGCATAGTTCCCTCCCACACAATGGCGAGGGTAACGCCGTGGTCGAGCCCGTGAAGTGCAGTTAGTTCGTGGCCTATCATGTGAGTAGCCCAATCTTCATCTACACCCATGGCAAGAAATCCGTTCAATCCCATGGTGGCAGCCATCATAAAGTCGGCGCAATCGGCATATTTTCGGTCGCCTTCAGCG
This sequence comes from uncultured bacterium, assembly GCA_945612775.1. Lineage (GTDB taxonomy): Bacteria > Bacteroidota > Bacteroidia > Bacteroidales > Muribaculaceae > SFTJ01. The sequence goes on from CALZAF010000074.1 coordinate 7,433, forward strand.
GTTAGTCGCGGAGCTATCTCGATGAGGGTGCGCAGCACGCCTTCGGCGAAGCGGTCCATCACTTTAGGGCTTCCGGCAGTGGTGAGATACTGCTCGGTGGTGTGTATAAAAGTATCGATTAATCCGTTAGCCACCTGTCGGTGCGGCAGACTGTAAACGGCGGTAGGGTCGAGCACCGAGAATGTAGGGAATCCATTATCGTTGTGGAAGGGGTATTTCTCTTTTGTGGCGCGGCGCGAGATTACGGCGCCATTGTTCATTTCCGAACCTGTGGCAGGCAGCGTAAGCACCACACCAAAGGGCAGAGCGGTGGGCACTTTAGCCTTGCCTGTGATGAAATCCCAAGGGTCGCCGTCGTAATTGATGCCAGCGGCAATGAACTTAGTGCCGTCGATAATCGAACCGCCGCCAACGGCTAATATAAAGTCGATTTCCTCGGATTTACCGAGCGAAATGGCGCGCATAAGCGTGTCGTAGTCGGGGTTAGCCTCAATGCCGCCGAATTCTATCACTTGACATTGACTTAACGCTGCTATCACTTGGTCGTAGATGCCGTTGCGCTTGATGGAACCGCCGCCATAGGTCATCATAACCTTGCTGCCGGCAGCTATTTCGTGAGCTATCTCGGCTATTTTGCCTTCGCCGAAAAGTATTTTTACCGGATTTTGAAATTGAAAGTTGTTCATGCTTCGTTATATGCTGATTTTTGAGTTGTTAATTACGTTTTGCAGTTACTGAAGTCCGAAATTAGTGAAAATATTCCGATTATTCCGTCATCGAACTGATGTTTTAATGAAAATTACATTTTACGGGTGGCTGAAATAGGACGGTTGAGGCATAGATGCGAGGCTCTAAATGATAGCGGCATGCTCGTTAAATGGCATGAGGAGGTTAAATTTTCTCAAATTAGAGCATAATGGAGTGAAAACATAGGGCATAAAGTTATTTTTTTGCTAATTTTGCAAATAATAATAAAGACAGATAAAATAAAGAGATGCAGATTAGGAATAAGATTCTATATAGATTATTGTGTTCGTTTGTGGCGTTGTCGGCAGGAAGTGCCAGCGCCGCGTCAAATGTTAGTATGAGCATTATGCGTGATACGGTGGATGCCGCAGTGATAACCCCTGCATTTGTGTCGGTGCGATTGTTAGATGTAAACAATGCCGCCGGAGCCACCGATAGCATAAAACCACTCGAACGCATTCCGGCAGTGAAACTTGCCGACTGGATGACAATCAACTACGACACCATAGCATTGCGACCAAATTACTCGTATCTTCCGCTTATTTTCAAGCGTCAGACGCTGAAGAGCGACACAATTCAGCTGTTTGCTCCAACTAACCAGTATGGACTGGATGTGGATCGCTCATGGCTAAACGATGTGATTACCGATAAGAACCGCAATCGCGACATAAGAAACTATGCCATCTCGCATTCGCCAGAGGTGGTAATATATAATGCGCAGAAATTGCCAGAGCCACCTAAGGAATTTGTGAGTGTGGTTGACCCCAAAACCCGTACGCTCAAGATTGAAGAACGCGACTTTAAGTCGGCACTCGGAGTGGATGCAAAGCGAGAAAAGGTGAATGTTCATAACTGGCTTCACACCTTCTCGGGTTCGCTGCACTTCTCGCAGTCGTTTGTGTCGAAAAACTGGTATCAAGGCGGTAAGAACAACCTCAACGTGATAAGCGATATGCAGTGGAATGTGAAGTTGAACACCAATATTCACACCAAATACCTATTCGACAACACCATACGCTATCGTGTGGGTGTGATAACTACCCCCGAAGATACCGAGCGCCGCTACAGCCTCAGCGATGACTATTTCCAATGGAACACATCGGTGGGTATCAAGGCCATCCAGAAGTGGTATTATTCGGCAACAATGAACTTCAAGACTCAGATTTTCAATAATTATAAGGCTAATTCCAACACACGAAGCACCTCGCTATTGAGCCCGGGCGAATTGAATATCGGTGCCGGTATCACCTTCAGCAATTCGAGCAAGGATGGTTGGCGTGTAATTAGCTTGCAGATATCTCCTGCCTCATACAACATGAAGTTCTGTATCTCCGACGAGAATCCATCGCCACAGAATTTCGGTATTCCAGAAGGCAAAAAGGTGAAGCACGATATCGGTTCGAAAATCGAAATGAAATATACTTGGAAGTTCAACCGCGCAGTGAATTGGAGCACACGCCTCTATGCGTTCACCAATTACAAATACGTGCAAGGCGATTGGGAAAACACATTCAACTTCAGTGTGACATCCAACCTTACCACTACGCTCAACTTCCACTTGCGCTACGATAAGTCGGCAGCCAAGCACGAAGATTGGAATTATTGGCAGCTGAAGGAAATCCTCAGCTTCGGATTGGCATATCGCTTTGCCACAAATTAATGCACTATGGCTGCGCTGATGAGGAATATTGTGACAATGGCAGCCGCGGCGCTCCTGAGTGCGGCGGTGCATGCCGAGTCGAAAACGCAAGTTCCTGAGCAGTCGCAGATTCTTGCCGGATATAGCGAAGAGTCGGCACGAGCCAAGTGCGATGAAGCTGGCGCAAAGACCATCGAAGGCATCTGGTATTATGCGCAAGAGCACACCACGCTGCTGATAGAGCGCTGCGACAACAGCTTCAGCGGATTGCCCTATAGGGTGGTGTATCTCGATTCCGACGACTACGAATTGCTGCCCGGCACGATTATGGGATATCTTGAGCCTTCGGTCGATGCAAATACTTACGCCATCTGGCTCTACAGTGGTCGCGATGAAGGTGTGCTAAAGCACCCAGTGCAATGCGTGGCGCATCTCAATGAATCGGGAACGGCGCTGCAATTTGAACATCGAAAGATAAAGTTTAAGTTTCGAATCAACATAGCCCGATTCCTGCCAAGTCTCTTCAAGGGCATATCGGTGGTTCCCAACGTGGAAAGCGAAGAATTGCCGATAGGCTTCAGGCGAATCTATCCCGCAGCCGACGACAACGATTCGGCAAGCGGAGAGATAAGATATCTTTAACGATTACAACTACAATTTCACACCATGAGAACTGCAATAGCCATATTAATGCTGATATCGCTGGCAATGACAGCCGGCGGCAAGGTTAAGACCACGCGCAAGGGACTGCGCAGCGATGCTGTGCAGGTGGGCGAGTGGGTGCTGAATGATGCAAAAGGTGGCGAAGTGGATACGCTTGGCGGCGATACAGCCCAGGTGAAGTTCAAGCAGGGCGCAATAGCCATCAAGGGCTACGTGAAGCGTGCAAGCGACATTCGCGAATCGTTCTTGATAACCAACAAAACCGGTCGCCGCATCACCCGAGTGCGCATGCTTATGCGATATAGCGACACCGAAGGCGGAATGATACACGAACGCGAAGTGAACGTGGCTTGCGACCTCAAAGACGGCGAAACCAAGCAAGTGTCGGTGCCATCGTTCGATAAACATCGATCATTTTACTATTACGCAGGCGACAAACCTCGCAAACGTGCCACTCCTTTTGTGGTGCAAGTGAGAATACTCTCTTACGACATACCTGTGGAGAATCCCAACCAATAAATTCAGCCATAACACCAAAGAATCACAAATAAAAAACATAAAACTATGACAAAATCACTAATTATTGCATCTTTGCTGATGTGTGGAGCAGGGACAGCAATGGCACAGACAGCCATCACACCCAAGGTGCTCAGCCAATTGGCAAGCCAAGAGCAGACAGCAGCCGATGTGGCAATACGCAACGCCATGTCGCAGACATCGCTCAGCGTGCTCGCTACCGACATCTCTACGCTCAAGGGCGTAACTCGCAGCGAGTTCTCTTATCAAGTAAATACTAAGGGCATCACCAACCAGAAGCAGTCGGGACGCTGCTGGCTCTTCACCGGACTTAATGTGCTGCGCTCACAAGCCATCAATAAGCACAATTTGCCCAAACTTGAGCTTTCGCAAGTGTATCTATTCTTCTTCGACCAGCTCGAGAAGTCGAACCTCTTCTTACAGGGCGTAATCGACACTGCCGATAAACCATTCGACGACCGATTCGTGGATTGGTTATTCTGCAACCCATTGAGCGACGGCGGCACTTTTACCGGCGTAGCCGACTTGGTGGAAAAATATGGTGTAGTGCCTAAAGAAGCTATGCCAGAGACATATTCGAGCAACAACACCTCGCAGATAGCCTCACAGATGAAGTGGC
>CALZAF010000075.1 GCA_945612775.1 uncultured bacterium
GATTATATGGATGGAGCTTCTGAAAGAAGCAAGGCCGAGGCGGAGCCGAGTGCTTGTAGCCGTGGGTGAGCGATAGCGTAACCCACGGTTTCTATGTACAAACTAAATGCTTCTGAAAGAAGCAAAATTGCTTGATTATCAGATGTTTTCGCATCTTTCAGATGCCTCTCGTGGGGTGGTTATTCATTCCAGGGGTTACGCTTCGCTCACCCCTGGCTATAAGCCTCAGCTAAAGCTTCGGCCTTCGTTCCTTCAGAACGGCCTCTCCAAGGCTGAGCTGTGGTGAGTCTAACACGGATTTCCACAAGGTCGTTTTTGCACGGATTGGCACAAGATTGCGGTATTTAGGCAAAAATACGAGCAGTGGAAGCAAATAGGCTATAAAGCGCTATTATGCTTCCACTGTTGCTGTTATAGATACTGCCCCAAAGGAGTGCCTATGGGGCTGAAAAGGTGCATCAGATAGACTTTTCCACGTTCCACACGAAAGCGCGGAGTCCGAGCTTAGGAGTAGCCAAGTCCATTTCTTTGAGTTTCGCCAATATTCCATCAACCTGGTCGTCTTTGACGATGGTGATGATGGCGCTTGCTATCGAAGGCCATGCGTGAGAGCCGAAGTGTGGTTCGCCGGACTTAGATCCGCGGCCCTGCACTTCCTGCCAAGCGGTGAATCCACGGGCGTTGCTGCGCTGAAGCATATCCACGATGCGGTCGTAGTAGGCTTGGTCGAATGCTATAAATATAGATTTCATAAATTGCTATTTGTTGGAGTTAACATTTTGTGGCTTTTGGCTTCGGGCTATGGCTCAGCTGTAGAGCCATAGCCGAAACGCGGTGTGCCACGATAGTATTGTATCAAATAGAGATTAGTTCACTATTAAGCTACCACTTTCTTGATTTTGCGACGCTGACGCTTTACGCCATTGTAAGCGAATAGGCAGTAAAGAGTAGGCACGAAGAGCAAGGTGACGAGGGTAGAGAAAGTAAGACCGCCGATAACGGCAATAGCCATAGGGCGCCACATTTCGGCACCTTCGCCGTGGCTCACAGCCATAGGCACCATACCGAGGATGGTGGTCATAGCGGTCATCACGATAGGACGCAGACGCGAGCGACCAGCATCTACAACGGCGGCGCGTATGCTGAGTCCGCGTTCGCGGTTAAGGATGATATAGTCGATGAGCACAATACCGTTTTTCACCACAATACCTATAAGCATGATAGCACCAATCATCGACATGATGTTGAGGCTAGTGCCAGTGATGAACAATATGAGCACGATACCCGAGAATGCGAACAAGAGCGAAGTCATGATGATGGCAGGGTAGGTTAGCGACTCGAACTGAGCAGCCATCACGATATAAACGAGCATGATGATGATAAGTCCGAGAGTGCCGAGGTCGGCAAACGAATCCTGCTGGTCTTCGTAGCTACCCGAGAGCTGGAGCGCGATACCTTGAGGAATGTCCATCTTATCAATCTTAGCTTGCATTTCTTCCACTACCTGGCTCATAGGAACACCGGTAACGGTGGTTTGCACGGTGATGATACGTTCGCGGTCCTTACGTTCGATAGTAGGAGGATTGAAGCGTTCCACCACTTTACCTACGTCCTTGATGCGGACAGCTTGACCGGCATTGTTGTAGATAAGGATGTTCTCGATGTCCTCGAGCGATGTGCGGAATTCGGGGGCGTAGTGCACCTTGATGTCGTATTCCTCACCATCTTCGCGATAGTAGCTTGCTGTGCTACCGTTGATGCGGTTGCGCAAAAATGATGCGGCAGTGGCAAGGTTGAGACCGTAGATGGCAAGTTTTTCGCGGTCGAAATCCACTTGGTATTCAGGCTGATAATCAGAACGGCTTATAGTGACGTCGGCTGTGCCCTTACATTTGAGCAGCTCGTTCTTCAATTCCTCAGCCACCCTGTCGGTGGTAGCAAAATCGTAGCCATAGATTTCGTAGTCGAGGGTAGCCTGACCACTCATGCTACCGCCACGGCTACCGCCTACGTTAACCACAGCCTTCTTGAATTCAGGATACTTAACCAAGTCCTGACGCATGCTGTCGGCAATCTCTACGATGCCGCGCTTACGGTCGGCTGGCTTAACGAGCGAGATGTTCATCGATATGATGTGTGTACCGTTGTCGGAAAGCGAAGCGAAGGCGTTGTCGTCGCCGGCTTGACCAACTGTGTAGTTGAATGCCTTGATTTCGGGATATTTTTCCATCCATTCCTTGTAGATTTTAGCCGAAACTTCTTCGGCAGCTTCTACGCGAGTACCGATAGGCAATTCAAGGCTTACGCCGAGACGGCTATTGTCTTGAGTAGGGATAAATTCGCTACCGATAAACTTAGTGAGGGCCATCGAAGCCACAAATACGGCGATACATGCGATGATGGTAATGGTCTTGTGGCGCACTACCTTGTCGATGAGTCGGGCATAAGCGAGGTCGAGTTTGTCGAGAGCCTTTTCGATAGGAATAAATAGCTTCTTGAACCAACCGGTCTTTTGAGCGCCGTCGAGGCGTAGCATCTGGCTACAAAGCATAGGAGTAAGAGTAAGTGCGCAGGTGGTAGAGATGATCATCATGATGCACACCATGTAGCCGAGCTGCTTGAACAATACGCCGCTCATACCAGTGACGAGAGTCAGAGGGAAGAATACGGCGAGAAGGGTGAGGGTGGAAGCCACAACCGAGATAGCCACCTCGTTGGTGCCATGCACGGCAGCTTGCTTTGGGTCGGAACCGCGCTCGATGTGCGTAGTGACGTTTTCGAGCACCACAATGGCGTCGTCCACCACCATACCGATAGATATTGACAGTGACGAGAGCGATATGATGTTAAGCGAATTGCCGGTGGCAAATAGGTAGATAAACGAGGCGATAAGTGAGATAGGGATGGTGATGGCGATAATCATAGTAGCGCGCCAGCGTCCCAAGAATGCAAACACCACGAGCACCACGAAGAAGAGTGCATAGAGCACAGTTTCGGCGAGCGAGTTGATGGTGTTTTCGATGTTTTCACTTGTGTTGACAATCAAGCCCAGCTTAACGTCGGAAGGCAATGCCTTCTGGATGTCGGGAAGCTTTTCGAGGATTTCGTTACAGATGCGCACCGAGTTGGCACCCGACTGCTTCTGCACCACAATCATAGCACCTTGTGTGCCGTTGTTGTAGGTGTGCTGAGCGCGTTCTTGCAGCGAGTCTTCCACGCGAGCCACGTCGCGAAGGTAGATGTTACCGCCATTGCGAGAACCTACTACGATGTTTTCGAGCTGCTTGGCGTCGGTAAATTCGCCTTGCACACGCAGAGAGTAGGTTTCGTTACCGATATCGAACGAACCGCCAGGGATGTTGCGGTTTTCGGCAGCGATAACCGAAGAAATACCTTCAACGGTGAGGTTATAGGCTTCGAGGCGGATAGGATCGACGTAAACGTGAACTTCGCGTTCGGGAGCACCCGAAATCGACACTGTACCCACACCATCGACGCGCGCCAATGGGTTGGCTACGAGGTCATCGAGGATTTTGTAAAGACCCGGGGTGCTTTCTTCAGCTTCTGCCGAAAGAAGCATGATAGGCAACATGTCGGCGCTAAACTTGAAGATGAAAGGCGACTGGGCGTCGTCAGGAAGGCTGTTAGCCACCATGTCGAGTTTGTCGCGCACATCGTTGGTCAATACGTCGATGTCGTAGCCGAATTCAAACTCGAGTGCAACCACCGACACATTTTCACGCGATTTGGTGGTGATGTGCTTTAGGTGCTCCACCGAGTTGAGGGTATTTTCCAGAGGTCGTGATATGTTTTGCTCGATATCACTTGCGCTCGCTCCAGGGTAGAATGTCATTACCAAGATGGTGTTGGTATCGATATCTGGGAGCAAGTCGATTGCTAATTTCTTGTATGAGAACAAACCGAGGATTATGACAGCCACAAACACGAGGCCGGTCATAACTGGTCGTTTCACAGCACTTGAATATAAACTCATTTTGCTAAAACCTTTAAAGAGTTATTGAATATTGTGTAGATGAGAGTAGTGCGTAACGCAAATTAAGGCTTACTTTACCGAGTCGGTCTTTTCAGCCGAAGCGTTGTTGCTCATCACTTCTACTTCCTTGCCATCGTTGAGGCGAGATTGACCGCTAACCACTACGTTGCTGCCCGATTCAACGCCCGAAATGAGTTCGTAGCTGTCGCCGAGGCGTGCGCCGAGTTCTACTTGCTGGAATGACACCTTGCCATCTTTGTAAACATATACGAAGCGGTTGCCGCTACCTGTCTGCTTAACAATCGACAAGTCGGGCACAACCACGTGCTTAACGCTGCCGAAATTGAAGCTTACGCGAGCAAACATACCAGAGTGGATGCGGTTGTCGCGGTTAGGCAGAGTGACTTCGACCTTGAATGTGCGAGTGGCAGGGTCGATGGTTGGGTGGATAAGGTAAACCGAGCCTTCGAATTCTTCGTCGCCATAGACGTCGAGCTTCACATTCACCTTCATTCCCTTCTTAACCTTAGGGAAGTGAATTTCGTTGACGCTGACAATCACCTTGGCTGGCTGCATCTGCTCAACCACGAGAATAGGGCTTCCCGACGAGAAGTCGCCGTTGTCGTTGTTCTTTTGAGTTACCACACCCGACATAGGGCTGGTGAGCACGGTGTTTTCTTTGAGGTTGTTGAATGCGCGAACGGCAGCATCATATTCGGTTTGAAGTTGGTCAACAGCCTGTTGAGTGCCGCCGCCTATGCTGAGGAGTTCCTTGGCACGGTCGAGGTTGACCTTCATGTTAGCTATGCGGATTTGCGATTGCTCTACGTTGACGTCGTCGAGGATAACCAGGGTCTGACCAGCGCGCACTGGAGTGCCCACATCCACGAGGATGCGCTTGATGCGGTTAGGGGTAGATGTAGAGATGTTGTTGCTCTTGAAGCCTTCTACAGTGGCGGTGTAATCCACGATTTGAGGCACGTCTTGCTCGTAAACCTGCAGAATCTTTACCAAAGGCTTTTCTTCGACCTTAGTGGCGGCAGTCTCATCTTTTGATGTGCATGAAAGCAATAGGAGAGATGCGCAAGCCACGCTGAATAATTTCTTGATTGAGTTCATGATTTATTAGTATGATTTTTTTATTTTATTATTTCGTAATAATTATAATGTGATGTAGGTTCGATTAGAACTGCTTTTCAGAGAGGATGGCTTTAGTGCGTGTTGCGGCCTCCTTGGTGTTGGCAGGATACTTAACATCGGCGTTTCCGAGAAGGAGTTCGAGGTCGCTCGAAGCCACGAGATAGTTGTAGATGGCTTGATAGTAGGCGAGTTTAGCCGACATCACAGCATCTTCGCTGTCGCGGAGGTCGAGGTAGGTCGAAGCACCTATCTTGAAGCTCTTTTCTTGTATTTGGTTTGCCTTAACGGCTTGTTCTACATTGGCTTCGCTCGAATCGATTTGCTTCACGCTCTTGCGAATGTTGTCGAGCTGAATGCGCTTTTGCATCTCGAGCGAGCGAGTTAGGTTGTCGCGCTGCCAAGCCATTTCCTTATATTGAAGTTCGGTTTGGCGTTGCTTGTAGTAACGCTGGCCGCCGTTGAAGAGAGTCCATTGGAAAGTAAGTCCGGCGGTAGAGTTAGAACTCCATTTGAAGTCCTTGAAAGGCGAACCATTGGTTAGCGAATACCAGCTGTAGCCGATGGTAGCTGCGAGCACTGGATACCAAGCAGCCTTCTGCACATTCACAGCCTTCTTCAGATAGTCGGTCTGAAGGTCGAGTTGACGCAGGTTGGTATTGTTGGAGATAGGGGTGTCGAGGCTAAGCACGTCGGCATACATAGTGCTCTTGAAGTCGGCGAGTTCAGAGTTTGGCTTGATGGCGCAATTCACGTCCAAGCCCATTAGCACCTTTAGCTGCAGTTCGAGGCTGCGGATAGAGTTCTCGGCTTCGAGGAGCGAAGGTTCGAGGTTCTTCACAGCCACGCTTGAGCGGAGCATATCAAATTCGCTTGCAGTGCCGAGCTTGTATTGATTTTCGTAGATTTGGGCGTTAACCTTGGCGGTAGCGTAGTTTTCTTGAATCACGCGATAAGAGTCGCGGGCAAGCAGGAGTGCGTAGTAGGCATTTTTCACCTGATTGACGAGCGAGATGCGTGAGCTGCGAGCCTTCTCCACGTTTTGGAGGATCTGATTGTCGCTAAGTTTGATAGATTTCCACAATTGAACCGAGATAATAGGCATCGAAGCCGAGAATCCTGGAGCCAGAGTGTTGTCGCGGCCCATCTTGATTTCCATCGAACCTTCAGGGGTGTCCATATACATAGTCTGCTTAGCCAGCGTACGGCTATAAGCGGCAGAGAATGCGATGTTAGGGAATAATTGGCCTATAGTTTCGCGTTTAGAGTAATCTACGCGAGTGATTTCCATATCTGCAATTTTGATGGAAGGGTTTTCGTCGAGTGCGATAGCTACGCATTCATCAACCGAAAGAGATAGCGTGTCGGACGACGCTGTTTGGGCAGATGCGATTGTAGAGAATGCAACGACACTGCCGAGCAAAAGACTGATTTTCCGTTTCATATTTATTTTCATTTTTCTGTTTTATTCTGTTTTTGTTGTTTCGCGTTCTTCGAGGAATTTGTCGATAATCTGAATTCCCTCTTGACTTGCGAGTCCGCGAATGAGAGTGATAAATGTCTCATCGAGAATTTGCTTGGTGTTGAACTGTGAAATCGCAATGGGATTATTGCGTTTTATGTTAAGCATAATAATGGAAAAACCACTAATCGCCACGTCGATGTCGGCGTTTTTGCGAATAAATCCTTGCTTTTGCCCTTCCCTAAGTATTTGAGCGAAGTTGCGATTGTTCTGAAAGTGCTCGTTGAGATACTCCTGATAGAGCGATGGGTAAAGTCGTCGGATATCGTCGATCATCACCTGAGCTGTGTGACTTACCTGGTCGCGAATATGGGAGTAGATTGAGAGCAGAGCGTTAAGCGTGTTGTCGCTTTTCTCTATGAGTTCGTTGAGCTTTTCGCGCTGCTTGCCTATGCTGAATCGCATGGCCTCGGTGAGCAGCGTGAGTTTGTCGGGGAACAATTCATAGAGTGTTCGCTTAGAAATACCGCAAGAGCGGGCGATGTTGTCCATAGTGGTGGACGACACGCCTACTTGCATGGTTTGTTGAGTAGTAATAGTTAGAATTCGTTCCTTTAAATCCATATAAAATTTCCCTATATCGAATAGCGATGCAAAGTTACAAGAAAACTTTCAAAACTTGATAAGTTTTTTGGGTTATAAGTGGTAAAAAGGGTGTTAAAATGTGTAATTATTTCCACAAATAAGATTATTTAGCAAATCAGCGGAACATTCTAAACGAAATTTAAGCTATCGCCATCATCACACCCGTTGCGAAAATGCCAGCCGGTGTGGTGCTGCCAATCGGTGCTGCCTGTGGCAACAGTCATCGAGATTTTGCTACTTGCAGAGTGCAAAAAAATCACCTTGAGACGAGCGGTAGCTATGCATCTCAAGGTGATTTCGGGTTTACGGCCTTGGCTGTGCCAAGTGAGTGCTATTATTTAATCAGCGATTCTCCGAGGTGGAGGGCTTCTTCGTTGGCTGGGAGGAGATGGTGAAGGCGTTCGGGGAGTGCTTTCTTTAGTCCTTGGAGCACGCTTTCGATTTTCACCATTGGACATGCTTTAAGCAGTGCGCCGAGCACGAGCATATTGAATGTTTTGCTGCTCTTAAGGTTGAAGGTGGCCTCCATGGCGTTGACGCGATAGATGGTGATGTCGGTGCGAGTGGGCTCGCGGTGGATACCGTAGGAGTCGTAGATTAGCACGCCGCCCGGCTTAACCTTGCTCTCAAATTTGTCGAGGCTCTGCTGGTTGAGCACCACGGCAGTGGTGAAGCTGTCGATGATGGGCGATGAGATGCGCTTGTCGCTGAGGATAACGGTCACGTTGGCAGTACCGCCGCGTTGCTCAGGTCCGTAGCTTGGCATCCAAGTCACTTCGAGGTCTTCCATAAGTCCGGCGTATGCAAGGATTTTGCCCATTGAGAGCACGCCTTGACCGCCGAATCCAGCTATAATGATTTCTTGTTTCATATTACACGTTTTTTAGGTCGCCAATAGGGTATTTTTCGAACATGTGCTCTTCCATCCAGTTGTTGGCATCTACTGGCGATAGCTTCCATCCCGAGTTGCAAGTACCTATGATTTCTACCACCGATGTTCCCTTGCGAGCCATGCTGTTTTCGAAAGCCTTGCGTATAGCAGCTTTAGCCTTTCGTACTGCGGCGGGCGAGTGAACGCTCTGTCGAGTGACGAAGCAGGTGCCATCGAGCTGTGCGAGCAAGTTGCTGATGGCGAGAGGGTAGCCGTTGAGGTCAACGCGTCGGCCGTAGGGTGTAGTAGCTGTTTTCTGTCCAAGCAGGGTGGTAGGAGCCATCTGTCCGCCCGTCATACCATAGATGGCGTTGTTGATGAAGATTATGGTGATGTTCTCGCCACGGTTGGCGGCGTGAATGGTTTCGCAAGTGCCAATGGCAGCCAAGTCACCGTCGCCCTGATAGGTAAATACCAATTTGTCGGGCTGAAGGCGCTTGATGGCGGTAGCCACGGCAGGAGCTCTACCGTGAGCGGCTTCCGACATATCTACGTCGATATAGTTGTAGGCAAACACGGCGCATCCCACAGGAGCCACGCCGATGGCGTATTCTGTGGCGCCCATTTCTTCGATTACTTCGCACACTATCTTATGCACGGTGCTGTGGCTGCAGCCGGGGCAATAGTGCATGGTGCAGTCCTTGAGCAGAGCGGGCTTATGATATACGAGATTTTCGGGTTTGATTATATCGTTCACTTCCATAGTGTATCCTCCTATTTGTTGATGATTTGGGCTTTAAGTGCTTCATATACCTCCTCGGGGTTAGGCACGATGCCGCCCATGCGTCCGTAGTGAACGATAGGGCACTCAGTGCTTTTGGCTGCGAGTCGCACGTCTTCAATCATCTGTCCGGCATTGAGTTCTGCCACCATAATGCCCTTGCAGTGCTTAGCCACAGCGCCAATCTGCTCGTATGGGAAAGGCCAAAGGGTGATAGGGCGTGCGAGGCCCACCTTGTAGCCATCGTCGGTAGCCAATTCTTTCACTTTTTCGCACACGCGAGCCATACTGCCGAAAGCCACAAGCAAGAAGTCGCAATCGTCGGTGTCGATCATCTCGATGCGCACTTCGTTGGCTTCGATGGTGCGATATGTCTCTTGGAAACGAATGTTGTTGAGTTCCATTTTAGCAGAGTCGAGCTCGAGCGAGCGCACTATGTTCTGCTTGCGGAGACCTTTTCTGCCGTTGAGGGCCCAAGGGCACTGCTGGCGAATCTCTTCTTCGGTGCGTCGAGGGCGTTGGTCGGGGAGTACCACCTTCTCCATCATCTGCCCGATTACTCCATCCGAGAGAATCATGGCAGGGGTGCGGTACTTGAAAGCCAAATCCCAGCCGAGCCACACGAAATCGGCCATCTCCTGCACGCTCGAAGGTGCGAGCACTATGCAGTGATAGTCACCGTGTCCACCGCCTTTAGTGGCTTGGAAATAGTCGGATTGAGAGGGGTGAATGGTTCCGAGTCCGGGACCGCCGCGCATCACGTTCACCACGAGGGCTGGGAGTTCGGCAGCGGCGAGATAAGATATGCCCTCTTGCATAAGGCTAAGACCGGGGCTTGATGATGAGGTGAAAACGGCCTTGCCGCAAGCAGCGCCGCCAAACACCATATTGATTGAAGCCAATTCGCTTTCGGCTTGAAGCACCACCATGCCGGTGGTTTCCCAAGGCATTTCTGCCTCCAGGGTCTCTAACACTTCAGATTGGGGCGTGATAGGATAGCCAAAGTATCCGTCACAACCGTAACGGATAGCCGAGATGGCTAATGCTTCATTGCCCTTCATCAGTTTTATTTTATTGTTCATGTTATGCCTCAATAAAATTATTGTTTTCTTTTAGGATATGCAATTTTAATTACAGATGCTTGTTAATCAATCTTCGCGCGATAAACCTCTATGCAGGCATCGGGGCAAACCGTGCCGCAGCTGGTGCATCCAGTGCAGGCGTCGGGGTTCTCCATGTAGGCATAATGGTAACCTTTATTGTTTACTTCTTTCTTTTGGAGTGCAAGCACCTTGAAAGGGCAAGTGGCAACACAAATGTTGCAGCCCTTGCAGCGCTCTTCGTCGATTACTACGGCTCCTTTGAATTTTGCCATTTCTATCTATTTTTTAATTATGTTACAAAGTTATACAATTATTCTAATGTGAGGCTAATTTTTTATATAGATTAACCTTTGGCACACAAATACGCGTTTTGTGCCGAAATTATAGGCGTTATCGCCGAAATCTGAACTATTCGAACACATAGTTGAGGAATCGTTTCACCTGGTGGGTGTGGCTGAAATCGCTTGCGGCGCGCTGCACCCAGTCGCCCTCGGTAAAGTAGCTGTTGGGCACATTTTTGCCGAAAGTGAAGTCCTTGGCACGAAGCAAATCGATGTGCGGATGGTCGGTGGGGAATCCTGTGGGCGCTTTCTTGAGTGTTTCGAATGGCATAAATTTAAATCGCGAAGCAAATTCGGGGGCGAGGATGGCTGATTGCAGTTCGTCGCCTTCGGCGTCGATTAGGGCACGGATTGCTCTCAGCTTTTGCGGCTCGGGGCACCATATTCCGAAATATATTCCAGCCGAATCGGGCTCGAAGTGCAGGTAGAAGCACGATTGCATGGTTTTGCGGCCCTGTGGACCGAGGCATGCGCTGAAATAATTTTTGTAAGGAGTCTTGTCGGCTTTGAAGCGTATGTCGCGATAGATGCGGTAGGCGCAGTCGTTGGCTCTGATGCCGCGCAGATCGTCGTGCTCCACCGCCATAATGTCGATTAGGCGTTGCAAGTCGGCAAGCCACAGCTCGCGTAACTCGCTGTATAGGGGCTTGTTTTGGTTGAACCACTCGCGATTGTTATTGTTGCGCAAATCGCCTAAGAAGCTGAATAGGCGTTGCATGTAATTATTCTCCATTTTGCTTTATAAGGTGTAAACAGCATAAAGTTACAAAATTATTTGTGTGCCGCAAAATGTGAGGCGAAAAAATCGCCGAGATGGCTGTGGAAATGCCGAATTTCCGTCGATGCGGCAGTGGCAAAAAAAAGAAAGAGTCGCTCCAGCGGAGGAGCAACTCTTCTATTCGTTTCTTGACTTTGTCTGAAAGATTAGCCTTCAGTGATAGCTTCGCTTGGGCAAACAGAAGCGCAAGAACCGCAGCTAAGGCAAGTATCAGCGTCGATTACATAAGCGCCATCGCCTTCAGAGATAGCTTCTACAGGGCATGCGCCAGCGCAAGTGCCACAAGAAACACAAAGATCAGGATTAATTACGTAAGCCATAATTTTAAGTATTAAGTTTAGAAAAAATTATTGTTAAACTTCTGCAAATGTAATAACATATTTTGAATTGAAGTCATATTTCGCCTGAAATTTTTTCGAAAAAATAGGCAAAACCCCCGCTTG
>CALZAF010000076.1 GCA_945612775.1 uncultured bacterium
GCAGCGGTTTCCTCGGCGTCGGCAGCGATTTCTTCTTCGGGAGTTTCTTCAACGATTGGTACCACCACCACGATTTCTTCCTCTGGTTCTGCATCTACCTCTGCCTCGTCAGGCTGTTCAGGCTCTGGTTGAGGTTCTGCAGCAGTCTCTGGCTCTTCGGCGCTTTCGGCAGAATCTTCATCTACAAATTCCACGGTGATATCGTCGTCGGGCTCGTCGTCGGGGAGGGCATCGATGGCGTTTTCGTCGGCAGGCTTAGCTACTGGCGCAGGTGCAGGTGCGAAAGTGCCTATCTCGGCAGCCTTTTCGCCAATGAGCTGATACACCATCGATGGAGTCTCGTCGCCGCGCTTTTGCGCCACGAGGATAAGTCCTTCTAATTCTAATACCTGCTTAAGCAGTTGTTCGAGCGAATTATCCATATTATCGTTTGTTGTTTAGAGTATTCGTATAAATAAGTGCCTATTTAGGAATTATAGTGCAAACCTATTAAAAAGTGTCAACATTTGCACAAAATGGAGGTTAAAAAATAACGATTATGCAACTCTTTTTAACATTCCACCTCGTCTTTGTCATTCGGTATCCGATTCAGCGGCTTCGACTCCAGTGAAGAGGTTGAGCAGAAGCGCCTCGATTTCGTCTTTGAGGTGTGCGCGCGTTCCGTGCCAATTATTCACAAGGATAGCCCACGAATATTTAGGCTTATCGGCTGGGAAATAGCCCACATAGCATTGCACATCGCTCATGCTGCCCGATTTAGAGGCTATTTTGCCCGATAGCGGCGATTTCTTGATGCGATTGCCTATGTTACCGGTCGCGCCGAGCTTGATCATCAGCGAAGGCATGGCTACGCCGATGGCTGTGCTGTCGGCAACCGCTTGGCGTAGCATCTGCGTTAAGAAGTGTGCCGAAGCGCGTCCGTTGCGAGCCAATCCGCTGCCGTCGCGCTGGAATAGCGGCTTGGTGTCGAGGCCTTTAGCGCGCCATAGCGAGTCGATGGCGGCAATGCCGTTGGCTGCGGTGGCTTCCTTGCCGTCGTTTACGGCAATGGCACGGAGCACCGCCTCGGTGAACATATTGTCGCTGCGGTTGAGCAGCGATGCCACTATTTCTTCGAGTCGTGGAGAATTGTATTCCATCAGCAGGGTAGTGTCGGGCTCGGCGTGCTGCACATGCTTGTGGCGCACCTTGATGTGGGCTCGATTGAGGGCCGCAGTGATGCTGTCGCAGAGCAGTTGTGCGGGGTTGGGATTGACAAAATCGCTCACATAGCGCTTCTTGCTGCGCTTGATTGAGCCATAGAGCAGAATGTTGGGTTTAGGCCCGATGTTGAGTAGACGGTGCATATCTTGAGTGTCGCCAATAGTGGCGTGGCACACCACCTCGAGATTGCGCACGGCGGGCGTGAACACAAAGTCGGTGGCTTCGGCACCCGACCGGTCGAAGCTCAGTCGCACCAGATTGTCGGCAAAGTTGATGCCATGCACTCCGGGTCCGTAGTCGTAAGCCAAGTCTTCAGCCATCCACAGGTCGCTGAATGTCTCGAAGGGATAGGCGCTTTCGTCGAAGGTTATGCTTCCCTCTATTCTCTTAATGCCGAGGCTTCGAATCACGCTCACCACACTATCCACGAAGTTGGGCATATCGGCAAAATGCCGCGATCCGAGTGTGGGGTCGCCATGACCCACTATCACTATGTTGCCTTTCAGATGATTATCTTCAATCTCGCCTATGGCTTTCACTTCTGTAACGAAGGTGAAGTCCTTGCCAAGCAGTTCGAGTGCCGAAGCCGAAGTGACGGTCTTCATGGTGGAAGCTGTGATGAGCGATTGGTGCGGTGCATTGGCTGCAAGCACATTTCCCGAGTCGAGGTCAAGGATGCAGACGCCCACCGAGGCGTTACGAAACATACTCTGGTTGGCAAATCTATCTACGGCGCTCTGAAAATCGTTGGCAGCCAAGTAAAGAGCCGATGCCGCTGCAAAGGCGAGTGCAAATAGCGTTCTGATAATCATAGAATAATGCAAATATTGGATTATTTTCTCCCAAAATTAACTAATTTCTGCGATATATGGTAGTAAGGTTATAATTTTCTGCGTTGCACAAAATGGGCGAAATGGCGCAAATTTTTTCTCAATCGATTGGCTCATAGCACAAAATGACGCTCTTTTGGCGGAAAAAATCATAAATCGCATGAAAAATTATGTAAAAAGTTGTGAATTCAAAAATAAAAAATTAATTTAGCAATATGTTATTTCAAGTATAGTGACTGAGTCGAAACTTTTGTGCATAGCAAATCGTAAGAAAGTATAGACGGTGACTATATTTACCAAACGAAAAAAGTGGCCAACTATGGTGTTCAGTCAGAAAGAATTTGCTCTGCGAGCGCGAAGCCGAGGATGTCATCTGATAACAGGCGAAGTGCTCGAAAAGGTGGGAAAACTGCCCACTACCGGTATGCTCAATTTGTTTCTGAAGCACACATCGGCGGCACTTACCATCAACGAGAATGCCGACCCCGACGTGACGGTGGACATGGCATCGGTATATGACCATCTGGTGCGCGACGGAGAGCCGTATTTTAGGCATACGATGGAGGGAGATGACGATATGTCGGCTCATGCCAAGAGCACCCTTACGGGGGTGTCGCTCAACATTCCCATCACCGATGGGCGGTTGAATATGGGCTTGTGGCAGGGCATCTACCTATGTGAGTTTAGAGATTATGGCGGACCACGAAAACTTGTTGCTACGATTATCGGTGCTTGACAAAAGAGAGATTTCAACACATCTTTTTGCGGTTAAACCATTTCAATAAGAGGATATTAAAACTTATTTTTTTGCATAGATGAAGAGGCTATTGCTGATATTGCTTGCTATTATGACGATTTCCAGTTCGGTGTATGCCGAAGTGGAGAGCCTCAGCGCCATTAAGCATAGGCAATACGAGAAGGTGCGCCCTAAGCAGGAAGCCCTGCTGCGCGACCTTGCCAATACCAGCGACCCTCGCGACTGCTACAACATCTACGACGAACTCTCAAAGCTATATTTCAATCAGCTCGACGAGGTGCCTTATATCGAGAAAAAGATAGAATTGGCTATCAGCCTCGAGGAGAAAGACCTCGAACTCGAGGGGTATGTGGATATGTGCCGCAACTACTACGACCACGACAACACCGACATGGTGAAGGAATATCGAGCTAAAATAGAACAGAAAACCGGCGCCAAAGGTCGATATTGGGTGCTCGCCAAATACTACGAGGTGGAGTCGCTGTTCTGGTCGTCGGATATGCGTGGCGCATGGGACCAACTGCAGGAACTCAGCCGATATGCCGATAAGACAGGCGACGAACTCGACCGCGCCGTGGTGAATGTGCTCACTGCCGACATTTATTCATTTCTTAATCAAGATGATAGGGCATACGAACTTATCGACTCTTATTTCCCTGTGCTATCCAAGCAGAGCGATTCGCGCTATAAGCAAATGGCGTATGTGTCGGCGATTGAGGCAATGATCTACACCGATAATCTTGATGAGGCATACAAACTGACTCAACAATGGGAAGAAATGGTAGAGAATCCACGGTTTGCCAACGACCGCTATGCCGAAGAGATGCGCTGGACCGTTCAGCTCGAGTATCTTACTTATTACATTATGACGCAAGATGTGGGCGGCATAAATCGCACAATGGAGAAACTGTGGGAAAACAAGTATATACCCACCGAATGGTCGCTGTGCCAATTCGCCCTTATGCGCGCCATGATAAATCGCGACTACGGCGAGATAGAGGATGTGGAAGCCGATGTGGAATACCTGTTGCAGCGCCGCAACCGCTATCGCCCGCAATATCTCACTGTTCTCGCTTCGGCTTACTGGAATGTGAAGCTATATAGCAAGGCGTCGAAGGCATTTCGCGATGCCAACGATGCCCTCAATCAGAGCATTACCGAGAATATGATTCGCGAGGTGGAACAGTATGGCGAGTTGTCGAAGCGATTCAGCGAGGAAACGGCTATCGACGATACCCGTCTGCGCGAGGCTCGCAATCTGCATATTGCCCTTACTGCTGGTGTGATTCTGGCATTCCTGTCGCTGATTTTCCTTGTGGGCTTGCTCTACCGAAATGTGAAGATCTCGCGCAAACTCAAGCAGATGAACACCCGAATAGAGGACAACAGTAAGCGCGTGGCGGCTGTAAATGCCAATCTTGCCAATGCCATCAAGCAGGAAGAGATAAGTTGCCGCAAGAAGAATGAATTTATAGCCAACATAAGCCACGAAATCCGCACTCCACTTAATGCCATAGTGGGATTTAGCGAGATCCTGGCGGCAAGTTGCGAAAACAACGATGAGAGCAAGGAATTCACCCAGATTATTCGCGCCAATAGCGACCTTATGCTCGACCTCGTTAACCAGATTATAGATGAGCGTTCGGAGGAGAATGCAGCACTGCATCTCGAGAAGATAAATGTGGCTGAAGTGGCTCGAACGGGCCTTTATTCGCTCAGCGCACTCGTGAAGGACGGCGTGGACCTCGTGTTCAGCTGCGACCAGCCCGAGGTGATGCTTACCACCGACCGCTACCGCTTGCAGCAGCTGCTCACCAACCTGCTTGGCAATGCGGCTAATTTCACCGAGCAAGGCTCGATTACGCTCGACATTCAGGTTGACGAGCATTATGTCACATTCTCGGTAATCGACACCGGTTGTGGCATCCCTAAAGGCAAAGAAGCGGCTATCTTCGAGCAGTTTGAGAAGGGCAGCGAGACCAGCAAGGGCTCGGGCTTGGGATTATTTATCTGCCGCTCGATTACTAACCAACTGTATGGCAAACTATATGTGGATACTGAATATACGCAGGGCGCAAAATTTGTGTTTAAGCACCCTACGATGTTGCAGTCGATGATAACAGATAATGTAGTGAAATAGCATGCGACGACTCGTGAAACATATCGGCAAATTGGCACTCAAGGTGGTGGCTGTGGTGGCGGTGATGACTGCCATTGCGGCTCAGCGTGCTGTGGCTGTAACACCGGCTGTGGCTGCTATCGCTGCTTCGGGCAACGCCTCGGCTGAAGACCAGCGCGAAGTGAAGCGCCTGCTCGACATCTACAACAATAGTGAGAACTATGTGATGAAGCTCAAGGCTCTCGAGCACCTTGCCGATGTGTATTTCGGCTATCCTGAGGAGCGCGACTATCTCAAGAAACTTTATAAGCTTGCCACATCGGAGCAGGTGAAGGACAATGAATATTGTGCAGTGGCTATCTCGCAACTTTGCCGCTACTATTATAATATCGACGACGTGGATAGCTTGAGCATATGGGCTAAGAAGGCAGAGGAACTCGAACTGACACCGCAAATCTATTCGCGATACTTCGACATTATGTATTATCAGAGCTCGGGCTATCTGGGCAAGGGTAATACCGAGAAGGCTCTCGGCATGGCACTTCAGTTGCAGAAGGAGGCTCGGCGACTACACAGCGAGGACGGCGAGGTGACTTGCTACGAACTGCTTGGCGATGTATATATGAAGACCAAGATTTACGACCGCGCCATAGATGCCTATTTCTGCGGATTTAAGTTGCTTGATAAGCGTGGCAAACGAGCCACCTATCGCTTCCAGCTCCTTACTCAGATTCTGGAGTGCTGCAACGAGTCGAAGAATTTCGAAAATTTCGACTTCTACCTGCGCGAGATGGAGATGATATTCGTCAGCGGCGGCATAGGCAAGTCGAGCGGCGGACTTTACGACCGTTGCCTCAAACTTTATTACGCCTACTCCTTGCTTGGAAGAGTAAAGAAGGGCGATGCCGACCGCGCCGATGATTATTACGAACGCCTGAAGACCTTTAAGCCTATCGACGATTGGTTTGTGGAGGACCGTACCAAGCGCACTATGGTGGAATATTACTTGATGCGCAAAGACTATAACAAGGCGCTTGAATGCATTACCGAACTCGATAATTCTGCCCTCGAAAGCCGCTATGCGCAGCTTTATGCCCGCGGCGATATATTGCATAAACTCGGCCGCTACGATGAGGCTGCCTATAACTTCTATCTTGCTTTCGATTCGTTGCAATCCGAAGCCACCAAATCGAGCCTTACCGAGTTCGTGCAGTTCCAGGACATCTGCCACGACCAGTTTGAGACCCGCGTGCGCAAGGAATATGAGGCAGATTTGCAGCGCAAACGCACCTATTTCACGCTCTTTGGATTCGTGCTATTGCTGATTTTCGTAGCCTTGTTTGCTTATCACGTTCGCCGCACCCGTCGCCTCAATGCCCGTTTGCGCAACGTGGAAACCCGCCTCCGTGGCGAGGAAAACAAACTTCTCCAGCGTCAAGACACGCTCAAACTCACCCTTGAGCGCCACATGAACAACAGCCGACTCAAGACGCTATTCCTCTCGAATATGAGTCACGAAATACGCACTCCGCTCAATGCCATAGTGGGATTTAGCGGTTTGCTGGTGCAGAATGCCGAGGAGGGCAATGTGCAGCACGAATATGCGCGAATAGTAGAGGAAAACTCGGCTTCGCTTATGGTGCTTATCAATAATATTCTCGACCTTGGCCGCCTCGATGCCAATCGCGTGATTTTCAAGTGGGATTTGTCGGACTTGATGCTGATTATTGCCAATTCGCTCAACGCCTATAACAACGATAAGATAGAGAAGATAGTGGAATCGCCAAGCGATTCGATTATGTTTGTCTGCGACGAGATGCGTCTTACCAAGGTGTTCGACAATCTCTATTCTAATGCCTTCCGCTTCACCAAGGAGGGCTATGTTAAGACGGTGGTGAGCATCGATGGACGCACCATTCGCATCCGTGTGGAAGATACGGGCATAGGCGTGCCTGCCGACAAGATGCACATCGTGTTCGAACGATTTGAGAAGGTAGATACATTCTCGCCGGGCTCTGGATTGGGTATGCCTATCTGCAAGGAACTCGTCACCCGCATGGGCGGAGACATCTATATCGATACCGAATACACCGCCGGCTTCGCTGTGGTAGTGGAGCTGCCATATATCAAGAACAAAAACATCTAATAACTAATGTTCTGATAAAGAACAAATGCCGCAGCCTCGGCGAGGTTGCGGCATTTATATTTCGTTGAGTGAAATCACTTAGCTGTAGATTCCCCACTTTTGAGCTATTGCGATTATTTCCGAAGTTGACAGTTCTTCGATAAACTCCGACCCGAATTCACATGCTAAGTTGAGCATAATATCGTCGATCGATTCTCCAGGAGCTATGTCTATCGAACCAATCAGCGTGTTTAGCGTCTCTGAAATGATGAATGACCTTAAACTGCACTTTTTCTCAAGGTATGAGAAGTATGCCTGTATCCAATTCTTGGCATTGGCAAATTTTTCAGGGAAATATAATTTGGCACGCCTCAAGCATATTAGGCCTTCAAGTTGAGATACTCCCGCAACATCCCCTTCGAGTGCCATCATTGCCGCAAAAGTAGGGTCGCCAATCTTGAAGAACTCGTATGCCTTATCTAAGTAGTCATCTTTCTGTTTGGAGTTAAATAAGCCGCTGCATTTTTTTGCCATTGTCTTATATACATTGCCGGCAAAAGCTGTCAATTCGGCAAATTTCTTGAAGGTAGGCACGCTATAGTTTACTCGCAGCTCTCTATCCATTTCTTCTTTGGCTGACTTTAGCCATTTGTCGATATTACCGAAATAAGCCTTATCCGCCATGCCGGTTTCGACCAAAGTAAGAGCTACTCCAATCTTGTTTTCTGCGCTACCGTAAGTGGCACATTGTTCGTAGTATCGCAGCGCTTGGGCTTTATCCACAGCTACGCCGTCGCCTTCTCTAAACATATCGCCCAAGGTCATCAAAGCCGGAGCGTACTTCATCTCGGCTGCTCGTTGCAAAAATTTCAGACCTTCGGGTTGTTTTTGGTCCTTAAGAATCACTCCTGTTTCATAAAATGCTCTCGGATATCCTAATTGCAGGGACTTTTGCAAATATACTCTTGCGTTTGCAATATCCCCGTTATTAGTATAATAAAGCGTTAATTCATAACATGAAGCCGCATCTCCGGAATTGGCTTTCGACAATAAATCTTGAATATTCATAGATAGAGTCTTTTTTTTGAGGGGGGGTAAATAGCTATTTAATTAATTTCGCTTGTGCCAATCGGTGGTTATTGGGGAACCGCCTCGGGGCTGTTTAGGCTTCGTTTATGATCTTCATTATCGTTTCGTGGGCTTGCGCTGGGGTGGTCCACACTATTGATGGGTCTTTGGCATGCCATGTTAACTGCTTTTTGGCATATACGCGGGTGTTTTTCTTGATGCGCTCACGGGCAGTGACGAAATCCATCGTGCCGTCGAAGTAGGCGAACATCTCCTTGAATCCCACGGTGTTAAGCGAATTAAGATGCCGCAGATGATACACGCTGCGAGCCTCTTGCTCCATACCTGCCTCTATCATTTTGTCCACGCGGCGGTTGATGCGGTCGAAAAGTTCGTCGCGGCTCACATTAAGTGCCACCTTGATGATGCGGAACGGGCGCTCTTTAGCCACGCCGGTGCGCAGAGCGGTGTAGGTGCCGCCACTCTCGGCGCAGATTTCCAAGGCATGTATCACACGCTTGGCATTTTTCTTATCCACCACGTCGTAATACTCCGGATCGGCTTCGCGAAGCTTCTCAAGCATACCTTCGAGGCCTATTTCTTCATACATGCGATAGGTGGCTTGGCGAACTTCGGGGCTGATGGTGGGAATCTGGTCGATGCCGCGGCATACGGCGTCGATATACATCATCGAACCGCCGCACATCACTGCGTAGGGGCATTTGGCGAACATTTCGGGCAGCAGTTGCATCACATCTTCCTCGAATTGGGCTGCGCTGTAGTATTCGTCAAGATTCTTAAACGCCACAAAGTGGTGCTTCACCTGAGCCAACTCTTCGGGCGTGGGTGCTGCCGTGGTGATGGGAATCTGGCGATAAATCTGGCGCGAATCGGCTGAGATTATCTCGCAGCCGAGCGTTTTAGCCACGCCTATGGCTGTGTCGGTCTTGCCAACACCTGTGGGTCCGGTTATTACTATCAGGGTGTTCTGCACTATGCCTAAAATGCTGATATATAGTTATTTTAAATAATCTTCGAAGTAGCGGGTAATCATTTCATGAAGGTGCACCGACTTGTGCTTCATCATGTTGTGCTGTTCGCCGGGATAAGCGAAGAATAGCGGGTAGGTGCCTTCTTCGGCGCAGCGGTTGAGGAATTGCAGGCAGTGCTGGGGCACCACGGTGTTGTCGTTCATGCCGGTAACGATAAGCAGATGGCCCTTGAGGTCCTTGGCCTTGTTGAGCAGCGAAGTCTGTTCATAGCCCTCGGGATTGCTCTGTGGAGTGTCCATATAGCGTTCGCCATACATCACCTCATACCATTTCCAGTCGATAACCGGACCTCCAGCCACGCCTACCTTAAAGGTGTCGGGGTAGTTGGTCATCAGCGATATGGTCATAAATCCGCCGTAGCTCCAGCCGTGAACGCCAATGCGGTCGGCATCGACGTATGGCAGCGATTTCAGGTATTCCACGCCGCTCATCTGGTCGCGCATCTCCACTTGTCCGAGGTGGCGGAAGGTGATTTGCTCAAACTCCAAACCGCGGTTTTCACTGCCGCGATTGTCGAGGATAAACACGATATAGCCCTTCTGAGCCATATATGTCTCCCATGAGCGCGAATACCAGTGCCACGATGCTTCCACATTGTGGGCGTGAGGACCGCCGTACACATACACCACGGTAGGATATTTCTTCGACGGGTCGAAGTCGGCTGGCTTCACCATGCGCCAATAGAGGTCGGTGACGCCGTCGTCAGCCTTGATGCTGCCCATCTCGAAGGTGGGTTGCTGATAGCCAGCCCAAGGGTCGTCGGAGCGCAGTAGCTCTATGGTCTTGGCTGTAAGAGTGTTGGTGAGCGCAGTCACGCGAGGCACGTCGGGTTCGCTCCATGTATCTACCACCCATTTGCCGTCGGCGGAGAGGCTTGCGTAGTGCACGCCCTTGCCGTTGTCGAGGCGAGTTTTCTTGCCGTTATCTATATTGAGGCTGAATATGTTCATCTGCAAAGGGTGAATCTCATTGCTGACATATATCAGGCTGTGAGTGGCTTCGCAGAATCCAGCCAAATCGCGCACCACCCAGTTGCCGCTGGTGAGCTGTCGCTCTATGCGTCCTTCGGTATTCATAAGGTAAAGGTGCTGATAGCCATCTTTTTGGCTCCAATAGATGAATCGCTTGCTATCCCAAGGCAGGAATGTGATGGGGTGCAAGGGTTCGGTGTAGCGGTCGTTGTGCTCGGTGAATAGGGTGGCTATTTTCTTGCCCGATGCGGCGCAATAGGCGTCGAGGCTCGAGTCGGTCTGGTCGCGATTTACCTCGATGAGGTAGAGCGTGGTGCCGTCGGGACTCCAAGCGATGTTGGTGAAATAGCGGTCGGTGGTGTCGCCGAGGTCGAGGTATAGAGTTTTTCCGGTCTCTACTTCCACTATGCCCACAGTAACCTTGTGCGAGGTCATGCCAGCCATAGGATATTTGTCGGGCTCATAAGTGGCTGAGCGCTCGAAGGTGTTGACTTGCGGATAATCGGTCACCATGCTTTGGTCCATGCGGTAGAATGCCAGCTTCTTGCCGTCGGGCGAGAAGAATGTGCCCTTGTGGATGCCAAATTCGTTGCGGTGAACTGATTGGCCATACACTATCTCGCGCGAACCGTCGGTGGAAATCTGAACGGCTTCGCGGTCGCCACATTTTATATATAGGTTGTTGTCCTTGAGAAATGCCCAAGTGCGCGATTGGTCGTTCCATTCGAGCTTTTGAGTGCCTTCTTCGAGCTCAGTGCGAGGAGTGCGCGGGTCGTCGATGATGCTCTTTTCTCCTGTCAGCTTGTCGAAGCCGTAGAAATGCTCCGAATCGTAGGTGGTGAGCTCGTTGCCATACCATGTGGTGTTGAGGCGTTTAGGCCTCATTTGTTCGTAGTTGGTGCCGCCGAAGTTTAGGTCTTCGAGCGTGAAGAGTTTCTGTGCGCTGAGGCTCGATGCTGCTATTGCCATTGCTGCTATAACGATTGTTTTTTTCATCTTTTTTGCGTTTTGAAGCCCTTGAGAGGACTTATTTTCGATGGTTTATGGTTCTATTGGTTGCAAAACTACTAAAAAAATCTGTCATTGCCAATATCTGAGCGCAGGTAGGGGCATGAAAGAGCGGGATGTCCCAGTGAAGGAACACCCCGCAGTACTATTAATTCTTGTGCTGATTGCTTTGATACAATCTTTATCGTTAGTCGATTTCTTCGTCAGCTTCGTAACCGCCCATTTCGCGCAAAGCGTTCTTGAGCATTACGTATTGCTGGAACAAGTGGTTAACTGGCACTTCGTCCTGAGTGTAGTCGTGCATAGGGCTCTTGAGGAAGAAGCTCAAGAAGCGTTGAGTACCCCAACGGCCGGCGCGTG
>CALZAF010000077.1 GCA_945612775.1 uncultured bacterium
ATTAATTTCGGTATTACTGTATTTCCCTAAAAGGCAGCGCAGGTGTTATCTTCAAATGTCCGTTATCGCCATCGCAAATATAATACATTCTCGGCAAAGGCTCTGTCGAGGGGGCATATTTTGAGTGATTCCTATGGTTGTGACAAACTATTTTGCGGCAATATGGTTAAATAATGTTAATATCAAGAAATTTCTTGCTCAAAAAGTATGTTGTATAACATAAAATATATACCTTTGCAATGTGTTTTTCATGGTATTAGATTTAAGGTTAATAAAGGTTGGTTGTCGGGAGACAATCAATTTTTTTTGCACTATTTTGAACCATCACACAAATCACCTAAGTATCAGCGTTTTACAATCCACACAAGCACTCACATCAATGCAATTTTGCCGTTTGCCGGCTAAATTAATTGTGTCCGATGGGGCAAAAATCTTAAAATTTGTTCTATTTGACAAAAAATTTGTATATTTGTATTGTCACATGTGAGAACATACGGGCAAAAACCAGTTTCTACTGGTAAATCATAAATCATTTAGTCTAAATTTCCCTATGTCGTAGGTGGAGAGTAAGCATGAGAATGTCAAAATTTAATCTTACGAGCATAAAATCCGAAAGGATAAAACTATAGAGAGCCAATCCCAAGAGGTTGGCTCTTTCTATTTTTGCTTCGTTAGCAACAATATTTTCTTAGCTATATCGGAAAATTTGGGTCAGCGGACATTCACAATGCATTCTGCTGTTTCGGTCATTATTGTGCCTGATGCCCTACTTTATGTTGTGGGGATTGCGGTCCAGTAGATTGGGATTAGGTCGGGTGGAGTTCCGGCAGGCGTCCATCGGTTGGGCACGATGGTGATTTTATCGGGATTAGGGTTGAGCCACGCCGCCCACCAGGAGAGGAGCGTATTGGCGCCTATATTGTGGCTTGCGCGCAGCATAGTCTGAAGCAGGTCGAAGTCCGACATCTTTTTAGTGTCGATAACTCGGCTGCCTTCGGGCAGCAATAGGCACTGACTGGCGAGATCTACATCGGTAGAGAACACAAAGAACCGGGCATCGGGGATATAGGTACGGATATTGGCAATCGCCCAGTTGTAATAGTCGGTGGTGCAAGTGTTTTGAGCGCTTGTAGGGCGATGCACATGCAGAGCCACTGTTTCCACGCCCGAATTCTGCATCTCAGCAACGATGGCAGCCGAGTCTGGGCTGAGATTCTCGACGGGAGCAACGAAAGCCTTAGCCACCACATCGGCAACAGGCTCGAAATAGCGTTGCGAAGCCCACGATCCGCGGAAATACCCCTCATCGACTTCTAAAGCATCGCGATGGTAGTGTCCGAATGTGTCGGAAATCACCTTATCGTCGGTTTTTGAAATTTTCAACAACACCTTCAGGCGCGAAGCCACCGAGCCGAGCAAATCGGCTATTTGCTGCTGCGAAGCCATCACGGCATCGTCGAGATGAAACGCTGAGCCAATCCAACTGCGAGGCGCATCGAGTGCCACTTCGCCGCCCATAGAGCGCAGTCGGCAATAGAGAGCATACTGAAACATCTGCTCGGGCATCTCACCTTCTATACTTACAATCTTCATAAGTTACGGAATTTTTAGGGGGGGGGATTATAGCCGCAGCATGAAATCTTGCCGCGGAAGTTTAGGATTAGCCACCAGCACGCCGAAAGAATAGTTGCCAAACCACATGCCGCGCTGGGCATACTGTTTGGCGACAGTGCAGAGGCGTTGCGAAGCACCCCTATGGTGTATGTTGCAGAACACTATCACGCCACGGCGGTCGATGGCATTACGCACCACGGCTTCGGCTTGCGCCTCGGCTTCGGAGTCGAGCATATCTATCACCACCACAGGCACAGCACCGGTCGAGGCAATGGCTTGAGCAAAATGTTCGGCTGCCGATGCCAAATCGCGCTCCCGCGTCACGCGCTCGGCGCACGATGTGAGCATATCGGTGCTCTCATGAGCCGGCACATAGAGCCAATGGCGACTCTTGCTGCTCGGCAATGCCGACACAGCCACCGTAAAGCCCGCAGTAGAACCAATATGCAGAATGTGCTGCGGATTATAGTAGTTGATTACTCGAAACAGCGCCTTAGCCTCGCTCATGGGCAACACGCGGTGGCTCCACGCCTTGTGCTTGGCAAGGCGCACAGCATATAAGTGCAAATGAGCAATCGCCTCATAAGCATAATACGGATGCTTCTGGCACATCACATCGAGCACAAAGCGAAAGGCAAATGGCGAATGAACACCAAAGCCACGGCTGCGACGGAGTCGGCCAAAATACGACAGATAAGGCGAAAAACGGCTCAAAACTTCGGCGAATAAGTGTTGGTTTATTTCTTCTCCGCATCTTCGGCAGCGCATTTTGTGCCGCAGATTCGGTAATATACGCTCACATTCAGTGCCACCAGCAACAATATATATATGATTACGATGGCGATAGTGGCAACTGCATCGGTGGCCTTAACCGATTGAGGTTCGAAGCTGAATTCGATGGTGTGGTGTCCGGCAGGCACCTTAAGGGCACGAAGCACATAGTTCACGCGGCCTATAGGAGCCTCTTCGCCATCGATAGTAGCCTTCCATCCCCATGGGAAGAAAATCTCGGAGAACACAGCCACGCCGCCCTTAGCCGACTTAGCGCAATATGTTAGGCGGTTAGGAGCATAGGTAGTCTCGTAGATGGTGTCGCCGGGAGCAATAGGCTGAGCAGCACCAAGCACCGATTCAAACTGCTTGTCGGCAACGGCTTGAGAGGCAGCATGAATGTTGGTCAACGCAGCCATTTCTTCGTTTGGAGTAGCCACATAATTCAGCGTATCCACAAACCAAGCATTGCCCAAGGCATCATCGTTGAGATACACCTGATTATCATCCACAATCACATATTTGGTGTTGAGCATATTCATCACTTCAGGGTTGCCCTTGCTGATTTGATAATCGATAAGGTCCTGATAGCGAGTCAGTTTAGCAGCATGGTAGCCACCGATATGCTTATGGTAATACGACGGTGCAGCATCGCTGAAGCGAGGCTGGTCGAGCACGCGATAATTGATGGCAGTATCAGCCAAAATCTGCTTATCCACCTCTCGAGGTTCGAGACTTGCGCGATTTTCCACCGGAGTGGCAAACGAATCGGTATTGAGGTATCGCTTATTCACAGTGTAGAGATCTACGAGCGTAATCAGCGCCACAGCAAGCATGGCATACTGTGCCTTAATCTTCTTTTCAATAAAGAGATAGAGCACGGCAGCACCGAGCACAAGCACTATGAGCGAGCGCAACGCATCGGCAGAAATCACAGCCTGACGCACCGCCTCGAGCGCGGCGAATATCGACGGATACTGCTGCATCACGCCTGTCTCAACAAATTGCTGACGTTCGCTTTGGCTATATAAGCTGAATAGGCTTGGCACGAAGTAGAACAGCAAGCAAAGCGCTATGCAAACGCCCATCGACCAGAGGAATGCGCGAAAATACTTTTTCTTCCAGTCGGGGTCGGTAATCATCTGCTGGAGCGCAAGCATGGCTATGAGCGGAATGGTAAATTCAGCCACCACGAGTATGCTCGCCACCGTACGGAACTTGTTATACATAGGGAAGTGGTCGATCATCAAATCGGTAAGCCACATAAAGTTGTGCCCCCACGACAGCAGCACGGTGAAAATGGTTACCACAAGCAGGCACCACTTCAGCGGACCCTTAACGGTGTAGCATCCAAGCAAAAATAGCGCAAGGATAAGTGCACCCACATACACCGGACCGTTGGTCATAGGTTGGTCGCCGAAATATTGCGGGAATTGCGAGAGCACCTGCGCATCGTTCTGCGAAATCTCGCCCGACGCAATCATCTTCTGCGCCTGAGGAGTTTCGCTCGTGCTCATCAAACGGTTGCTGCCCTTCTCCGGCTTGATGGTGGCACCACCAGCCACATTAGGCACAAGCAGAGTGAAAGTTTCAGCCTTGCCATAGCTCCATGCGGTGATATAATCCTTGTCGAGGCCACCTTTGGTGCTATTAGCCGATGCTGTGGCGAGTTCGGAGTGACCGCCACGCATAGTGAGTTTGCTGTAGGCGTATGTGTTATATAGGTTAGGCGCATTGGCAGCCACAGCAAGCACGCCAGCCACGGCAAGTGCGCCAGTAGCCTTTAGCCACTGTTTCACAGCCTTGTTCTTCACAGCCATCACAAGGTAAGCCACAGCGATAGCCACAATCACGAACAAGAAGTAATAGGTCATCTGCACATGGTTCCACGATATCTGCACAGCAGCAAAGAGGGCAGCTATAGCACTACCCGAGAGCACCTTGCCACGATAAGCCCACACTATGCCAGCTATAGTGGGCGGAATGTAGGCGAGGGTGACATATTTCCAGATGTGTCCGGCACCTATAAGTATGAAGAAATAGCTCGAGAAGGCATAGGCAATGGCGCCCAGCACGGCTATATACCATTTCACATCGAAGGCAAGCATCAAGATAAAGAAGCCCACCATCATGATAAATAGCAAGTTGACGGGCGAAGGGAATCCCAGCCCAAGCACCTTGTTCACCACCGAAAGCAGCGATGTACTGTCGTAGGAAGGTGAGATTTGGAATGTAGGCATACCCGAGAAGAGCGAGTTGGTCCAATACGACACCTCGCCAGTAGTTGCCTTAAACTCTTTTACCTCTTGGCCGTTAGCCACGCCCTGTGTCACATCGTGCTGCTGAAGCACATTGCCCATCACATCGTCGGGGTAGAAATTAGCCCACGAAAGAGCTGCAAATATCATCAGTGCAATAATTGTGGTAAGAGTGCTACGGCTTTTAAGCAGATTCAATATTTTTTCCATTTTTTGCGCTATTTATCTATTTTTGGGTAAAGTTACAAAAATATCGATAAAGATAAAAACATAATGACTCTCACGCGACCAAATACAGGGCAGATTGCGCTCTAAGGAGATGCCATTATAGGAAATTGGCAAAAATCGGAGCAAGCACCACGGTAATGATTCCGCACACCACTATCGATAGGCTCGACATCGAACCCTCCACCACGCCGAGTTCCATGGCTTTAGATGTGCCAATGGCATGCGACGATGTGCCCAGAGCCACACCTCGCGCTATGGGTTCATCGATGTGCAGAATATTGAAGATTTTCTCGCCCACTATGCCGCCAAACACTCCGGTGATGATGATTACCGCCACGGCAATCGACACATAACCGCCCAATTCCTGACATACACCTATGCCAATGGCTGTGGTGATGGATTTGGGCAAGAAGGTGACATAAGAAGCATGGTCGAACCCGAAAAGCAAGGCGAGCAGCAGCACTATGCATACACTCGACAACGAGCCCACCAGGATTCCAGCCATCACAGCCTTGTAGTTGCGCTTGAGCAGCTCTATCTGCTGATATAGCGGCAGAGCGAGGCAGATGGTGCTCGGTGTGAGCAGATAACTTATGATGTCGGCGCCGCGATTATAGGTGTCGTAGCTGATGTCGAAGAGCAGCAGCACGCTTATCACCAGAACAATGGCTATAAACAGAGGATTTACCAGCGCCCAACCAGTGAGTCGCTTTAGCCACAAGCCCACTCCATAGGCTGTGAGGCTCAATAATACGCCGAAATAGATGGAGTTCTCGGCCAATTCACCTATCATTGCTGTTGTTGCTGTTTTCGTTTACTGCGTTTTATCACTTGCTGAGTGGCTATGGCCGAAGCCGCCATCACCACCACTGTGCTTACCATAAGAATCACCACATATTGCAGCAGATTGGCTGAAATCAGGTCCCACGACTTGATTAGCCCCACTGCCGAAGGAATAAAGAGCACCGGCATTATCAGAATCAAGAATCGGCACACATCACCGATATGATGTGGCTTAATCCACTGCATCTTGAGGGCTGTGAAGAGGATTACTATGCCATAGATGCTCGCCGGTATGGGCAACGGAATAAAATGGTTGAGCATCTCGCCCACAAACGAGATGACCACAATGATTAGGAACTGAAACAACAATCTCATATTGCTGACTAAACCTTTTTTTGTTTGTAACACCCGCGAGAGAAGCGTTACTTATAAAACCTAAAATAATCTGCCTCGACCAGAGCGGATGAAACGATGCAAGGACAATTCGCCATCAGAACTGGAAGTATATAAATGGCTGCACATCGGCACTCTTAAACTGTATAACCAGATAAGCCATGCCCACAAGCAGCACCACAAACGCCCACCAAGGCAAACGAGCCATCTGGCGGCGTATATCGTCCTTCACCGTGCAGGGCACGAAGTGAAGCACATAGCCCACAGCCATCATTGCCACTACTTGCCAGTAGCCTTGCACCCACTGCAATGCCACCTCGGGGTGGAATTGGGTGGCAATCTGGCTAATCATCACCATAGAATTGGCGAAATCCACATTGCGGAAAAATATCCAGCAGAAGCACACAAAGTGGAAGGTGACCACTATGCACAGCGCACGCAGCAGCGGGTTGGTAACGCGGCTATCCTTGGTCTGCCCAGTGATAGCCATCCACACCTTATGCAGCGCCAACGCCACTCCGTGAAGCAGACCCCACAGCACAAAGTTGAGCGACGCCCCGTGCCACAAGCCACCGAGCAGCATTGTGACGATGAGATTGAAGTAGCGGCGAAGCTTGCCCTTGCGGTTGCCTCCGAGCGAGATATACAGGTAGTCCTTGAGCCACGACGACAGCGATATGTGCCAGCGGCGCCAGAAGTCGGTAATCGAGGTGGATTTATACGGACTATTGAAGTTGATATTGAATTTAAATCCTAAAAGCATCGCCAAACCTATCGCCATATCGCTATATCCCGAGAAGTCGCAATATATCTGCAGAGCATAGCCATAGATGCCCATAAGGTTCTCAAAACCAGAGTAAAGCGATGGATTGTCGAAGATTCGCTCCACAAAATTGATGCTGATATAGTCGGAAATCACTATCTTCTTGATAGCACCGCTCACTATATACATCACACCGGTGCCGAGCATAGTGCGGGTCACAAATAGCGGACGTCGAATCTGTGGAATGAAGTCGCGGGCGCGCACTATAGGGCCTGCCACCAGTTGCGGGAAGAACGACACATAGAAGGCATAGTCGAGCAGGCGGTCGAGCGGATCGATGCGGCGACGATAGACGTCGATGGTGTAGCTCAACGACTGGAATGTGAAGAAACTTATGCCCACAGGCAGGAATATGTCGAAAGCATCGAAGTGAACGCCTCGCATGTCGGCGATAATCTGTGCAAAGAAATTGGTGTACTTAAAGAACGCCAGCAGTCCGATGTTCACCGTTACCGACATCATCATGAGCCATCGGCGTGCGCTCTGCGTGGCGGCTTGAGCCATGCGCCGAGCCACAAAAAAGTCGGTGAGCGTCACCACAGCCAGCAGCACAAAGTAGAGTCCGCTGCTCTTGTAGTAGAAGTAGTAGGAAAACGCCGTTACAAACACCAATCGCAGCGTATCAGCCTTCTTTAGGCAACCATATATGAAATAAAATGCCGCAAACAAGAACATAAACAGCCCGGTGGTGAACATCATAGGTTCGTGGGGATTGTAGAGGAATAATTGCCCCGACGCTTGAAGTTCGCCCCATATTTGGGTTGCATAATTGATGATATAATCGATGATTTGCTGCATTTCTATATGTATTCTGTTTCTTTTATTGATGGCTTATTCTGCCTCATACGCCAGTCGGCGCTTATAATTGTCGAATCCGGCATCGATGGCATCGAACAGCAGTTCTGCCAAGTCGCGTCCGCCGAGGAAGTTGATGTGAGTATAGTCGAGGTTCGCCTTGCGAGGCTTGCCGTTAACCATCTTGCTGATGCTGCCGCTGCCGCCCATAGCCACATAGAGGTTCCAGAATGCCACCTCTTGCTCGCTTGCCACGCGCTGCTGCTCTGCCATAAGTTCGCGAATGCCTCGCATGGTGCGCATCTCGCCATCTACGCGCTGCTCGCGGTCGCCCACTCCCACTATCAAGATACCTGTATTGGGCAGGCATCGCTTGATGTGCGCCACCGACTCCTGCATCTGCTTGCCATACTTCGAATAGTTGGTCTGCTGGTCGTTAGCCACATTGAGGCCATACATCAATATCACGAGGTCGTAATGGCGAAGTTGGTCGAATTCGCTAAGCATCTTATCCTGCAGTTGGGCTATATGAGTGCCCGAGCAACCACGAAGCGAGAAATTATCTACCACCACGCCGCTCGCAGCATCCATCGTGGCGCCAAAAAATTCCACGCCGTTGCCACCACGCGCCACATCGTAGCGCACGCGGCCTATCTTGCCATCTACGGTGATTTTCTGCATCTTCTCGCTGCCAGTCACTTCGTAGGTCTGCGCTTCGCCGCCATTGATGCTCACGGTGATGGTGTTATCGATAGGCGATATGAAATACACCGACGATTGCGAGCAAGTGTCGAGGCGAGAATAATACTTCTGCTGTCCGCGCAGGTCGGTATAGGCCTTGCCATCGTTGGTAAAATACACGCCCGAGAGAATCGATTTTTGCGCGTTGTAGCCGCTTTGTGTGGCTGCAGTGTGAGTGTTCCAGCCATCGAAGAAGTGTCGCACCGAGCGGCGAAAGCCAGCGATATCGCTCATCATAGGCACAAGTCCCACGCCGCTACCGCCATAATGCTCCTGAAGCAGTTGGCGCAAGTCGGCTGAGAGAATATCACCTTCGATATACGAGTCGCCAAGCATAGCTATTCGCACGGCTCTGCCCAGATTGTTGCGATTATTCAGCGCTTCGTAGAGCGGCTCCATACCTTTCTTGTGAGTGCTATAATCGTCGATGCACTCCACTCCAGCGCGGCACGAATCCACAAATGCCGGCTTGGCAGGCTTTATCACCTCTGGCTCTGCTTCTTCTACGTCGCTATAAGCATCGGAGTGCAGTTGGCTCAACAAATCGACCTTGCGCAGCTTAAACCCCGAAAAATCTATCTCAGGAAGCCACGACATGCCACCAAGCACCGCTATAGCCACTATCACCATGGCTATTCCTTGCCATATATAATTAGTCCTTTTCAAATCAATTTTGCCTTGTCCCAAAAAACAGAACGCAAAATTACGAAAAATCCATTACATATCGGTAGGTATCCCCAAGTAATTTTCAGATTTGCCCATTTATTGTCCCAAAACGCCAATCCCCATAAAAATGCACTAATCAACACGGCCCAAATCCCGAGCATTTAAGCCCCAAATCTTGAAAAAGTGGCAAAAATAAGGACAATACAAAATCGCCCTCGGGATGGAGGGCGATTTGCATATTGTCTGCCTATGGGCGTGAAGCCTTGAAGCAGGATTATTTCATTTATTCGATTAGCGAACAATCAATTTTGTTACTTCCGAACCTTGGCGCTTGATTACGAACTGACCAGCTTCTGGGTTAACTATGCGAACACCTTGCAAGTTGAAGTATTCAACAGGAGCGTTACTGTTGTCAATATCAGTTTTCACTTCATTAATGCCCGAGAATGTTGGGAATGTTACGTAAGAAAGCACATTCTCATCGCCACTTGCATAATACTTACCCTCTGATGCTTGAGCATATATTATACCAGAATGATATGGGAATGATATGGTAGAAGTGCCATCACCATTATCTGTGAGCGTGATTTTTAGAGCATCATCTGTTTCTTGTTCATTCACAAGGTCATAATAGCTCATGCTCATGTAGCCAAATGAGCCATCGGTTTGGCTACCGAGACCAGTCGCTTGCAATGGAATAATAAGGTTTGTAGGATCTGATGCATCAATCTCAAGATTTGGGGCAGTTGAACCATAACCTAAATCGGCATAAAGCTGACGCCAAGGCGAAATCAAACGATATGCACCAGTCTCTGAGTTCTTCTGGATCTGAATAGCGAAAGGAGCTGTATTAGTTTTGCCGAATGTAGGGCCCAAGATTGTTTCAACCATAGTGGCATCAACAGCTTCGCCCCATGGGTCAACATATTCGCCGCCAGGGAGTACAACAACGCCGTCGTTTTCACCGTAAGAATACCACTTTTCTGGATTTGTTCCATACTTGCTGTCGGCTGGAGCTTCAGGCCAACGCAATGCGAGTGAACCCGCTGGAATAGTAATAACCTTATCGCTAAGAGTGATATTCACTTCTTCAAATCCGTCTTGAGCAAGGATTTGCGCCTTGGTATAACCCTGTTCTAATAGGACTGCCGAAAGAGAAGCAATGCGTGTGTTGCCATCAACTTTATCAACAATGCCAGTAAATTGGTCTTCAATCACAACGAATTCTGGGTCGGTGGCATCTACGTAGAGTGTGCCATCGCTTATAATGTCAGCCCATACGCCTACCACCTTGTATAGACCAGTCTTACCTTGAGCTTCGAAGATTTCTACATCAACAGGATCGGTGCTGCTTCCGTAACATTCTGCTACAGCCGATGCTACAAATTTACCAGCGCCAAGCGATACCCAGGTTTCTGACTCATAGTCAGTGGCTGTGGCAACTGGAGCCAACTTGTTTTGTGCCACCGAACGAATAACCTTTGGCATGGATGCCAAATTAGCTATTTCAGCTACTTTTGAGACACTTGCATTTTCAAATGCGCTCATCGACAGCGTTATAGCTGCCATCAATAAAAAGTAAAATTTTCTCATAACAAATAATTATAATTGTTGAATTAATAGTTCGTGCTGTTTATTAGTTAACAGTAATATTGTTTAGTTATAGTGTAGTGGTTACGATTTGTCCGCCACAAGATTTGGCAAAATTATACATCTTTTTGAATGTGAGAAAATTTTTGCCGCAAATTTTTCAAAATTTCGAGATTTCAGCAAGATTTCAGATTTCAGCATTGAATTGGTTTTTTTGGGCAGCTACGGCGGCTTATTTCTATTCATCACCGCCTAAAAACATTAACAGCGGCTCGAAAATTGGCTTCTACCAGGCAGTACTTGAAACATTTTCGCATTTCTTGACCTTACTCTGGCAATTTTACCGCAAAAGGCATACAATAGACAAGAAACTTCTGATTTATAGTTATATAGACCCAAATTTCGCGGTGAATAAAAGCGAGTTTTTGAGAGATAAAAATTAAAAAATGAAAGATTTTTTGAAATTTTTCTATCATTTTGTAGGATTTTTCAACTTTTTTGTTGAAATTTGCAGACGCAACAACCAGTTATTATTTACGATCTATTTTTTGTTTTATTATTATGAAAACTATGAGTGTATTGGAAGACCTAAAGAGGCGCTTCCCAAATGAGCCCGAATATCATCAGGCAGTAGAAGAGGTGTTAGCAACAATTGAAGACGTTTATAACGAGCATCCCGAGTTTGAACAGGAGAATCTTATAGAGCGACTCTGCATACCCGATCGCATCTATCAGTTCCGCGTGACATGGATGGACGACAAGGGCAAGATTCAGACCA
>CALZAF010000078.1 GCA_945612775.1 uncultured bacterium
ACTAAGAATGGAGCATACAAATGGAACTATTCCGTGGAGTTTGCATCTATAAAGTCTCACATAATATTAAATTAAATAAAAAAGCATTATGCTGATTACAACTTTGCCGAACTTCAACGTATGATAGTTTACTCGGAGGCAGTTCTTTCTATTCATATAAAACAAAAACAGGTAAAATAAGATATGGATCCAACTTTAAAAACGCCATAAATAAGACTTTAATATTGAAAAGAAGATGAAAAGCATTATTATTCTATTTATACTTGTAGTGACTAGCATCTCTGGATTCTCACAAAATTTCTATACTACCGACAACTTGATATTAAAAGAAATAACGGAGAGTGATTTTAGGCATGCCTATAAATGCAAGCAAAAGAGCAATTTCAAATGGAAAACCAAAGGAAAGGAATATAAGAAGGTATTAAAATACTTTCTAAATTCTAATGATGCTGCAAAAAAATTTTATAATTCAGAATTAGTAAATGATTATAATATTGATATTAGTTACATAAAACTTAAATCAAAGTGCAAAAAAACATTATATCTAATACAGGAAAAAGCTGAGGTAAATTCTCAAGCTTACTTGTTTAAAGACGAAATACCTGACACTACTGCAATGTTTGGGATAGGTGATATTGATAACCAACAAATATATTATGCTTATCCCGATTATGATTGTGACCAACACCTATGGTGTAGATGGTATTCGTTAGATGATGGAAAAGTTGTCATACTTGCAGAATTGAAGGACATATCTTATGAATATGATTTGGCAATTTACTACGATATTTCACCTTTCTTTGCCGATAATTTCGGCTCTTATTACATAGCAATCATAAATAATCCTAATTTCTATAATATTAATAAAATAATATTCTACAAAGTAAGTTTAATGCCCTAAATGGCGAAAACGGAGCATTGCCTTTCACTTTTTCGCTCTTTTGATGTAT
Organism: uncultured bacterium; assembly: GCA_945612775.1. GTDB lineage: Bacteria > Bacteroidota > Bacteroidia > Bacteroidales > Muribaculaceae > SFTJ01. The sequence continues at coordinate 951 of CALZAF010000078.1, forward strand.
ATTATGGAATAGAAAGTTACCCAATCGAATGTACAAACAATTGTACAAAGAACGCTTGCACCTATATCAAAGAAGTGATAAATAATGGAGATATAGATTAAATTCTTTTTTTATAAATGCACTTTGCAGCTATGCATTCTCGGCTTTTTCTATCAAAATTGCTACTTCGTTTGCGGTGATTTCCTATTTTTTTTATAATTTTGATAGCTCTTTATCACACTTAATTAATTTTTTATGAAAGGACTACGACTTTATAAATACGAAAAACTTTGCAGCAAGAAGGCTATCGAAGACCTTTTTGCCGCTAAAAACAATTCGGTAAAGTCGTATCCCATTCGCCTAATCTACCTAATTGAGCCATTTAATGGCACCCCAGCCAAATTCTATATATCGGTGCCCAAACGAAAGATTCGCCATGCCGTGGATCGCGTGCTTATGCGCCGCCGCATCCGCGAAGCTTATCGACTTAACCGCAACATAATATTCGACCCCCTTAAGCAAAATTCGCTATCGGTGAACATTGCCATAATGTATATGCACGACAATGTGAGCGACTATGCTCTGATAGAAGAAAAACTCAAAAATGCTCTCAGCGAACTCGCCAAAGTGATAGAGAATAACAAGGATATTAGTTGATAAAGTATGAAAAAGATTCTTTCCACACTGCTCATATTGCCCATCCGATTCTATCAGAAGTGCATTTCGCCGCTCTTTCCTCCTTGCTGCCGATTCACTCCCACCTGCAGCCAGTATGCCGTAGAAGCCATAATGAAGCACGGCCCCATTAGAGGCTTATGGCTCGCCATTAAGCGCATAGCCCGATGCCACCCTTGGGGAGGAAGCGGATATGATCCCGTGCCTTAATCTAAAACATCTACCTTACAGGTCCACACCCATGAACTCAATCATCGACTGCCATACCCACCACCAGCACGCCACCGATGCAATCATCAATATCGACGATTTTAAAGGCGTTTTAGAGCACGATTTGCTCTACTCGGCAGGTATTCACCCATGGAGAGCGGAAAATGCGTCAGAAGGCTCGTTTTCGACCGTGGAGATGCTTTCGCAGTTGAACTGCGTGGTGGCAATAGGGGAGTGCGGCATCGATAAAGCCATTTCTACACCTCTATCCGTTCAGCAAGAAATATTCATTAAGCACATTCACCTCTCAGAAAAGGTGAAGAAGCCGCTTATCATACATTGTGTGCGAGCATGGCAAGAACTCATTGGCATCCACAAGCAATTTAAGCCCTCACAGGCGTGGATTATTCACGGTTTTAGAGGTAAACCCACCATAGCCGAAAATCTCGTCATAAACGGTTTATTCATCTCCTACGGGCATCACTTCAACGCCGAATCGGTAAAAATCACTCCGCTGCACCATATCCTCATCGAGACCGATGAGTGCCGGCAGCCTATTATTCAGTTAGCTTCAGCTATAGCTGAAGTGAAAGGCATCTCCACCGAGAGCCTCCTTGCCGCCGTAAGCCAAAATATTCAATCTTGCTTAGGTTGAAGTCCAGGCTTTACCTTAATTAGGTATTTCAACAGGCTTAGTAGTAACACCAGTAGTAGTATTATCTTTATAGATATATATTACCATTATGATAGCATCATAACATGTTTGTCCACATTTCAACAGAACATTAATATTATTTTTTTCTTTTTCTTTTTTTAAAAAACAATTAATACAACTATTACTAAGGTTGTGAAAAGCGATGAAAACTTTATGACAAAAATCTTGCTTTTTAAGTTATTTATCATAGAGATTTGCGCTATTAACAAGTTATTAAGAACTAAATAATTGATTTATAGCTGATTTATTAGTTTATCAACAACTTGTTAAAAACTGTGCTAACTTAAAACTTTTATATGAAACCCCTGTGAATTAAGTAGATTTTTGGTGTTTATTCTATTATGAAAACCTTGTGCTAAATAATTTGGAGAAGAAAAAGTAAAAATATATTTGCACAAAACATCGGGAAATCAAAATTAGTTAGCCAAAAGTTTTAGAAAAGTTATTTGGCACTTTCCACATAGTTTTCCACAAGTTGTGAATAGCGAAAATTATGTCTATTTTTGCAGAAGCAAACAATATAGAATGATATAATGGATAACAAGAAGAAAAGTATGCTCGAGCTCAATCGCATCACATGCGAAGAATTCAAGAAAGTGGAAAAAATACCGCTTGTGGTGATACTCGATGATGTTCGCAGCCTCAATAATATAGGCAGTATGTTTCGCACAGCCGATGCTTTTGTGGTAGAACACATCTATCTATGCGGCATCACTGCCACTCCTCCGCACCCCGACATACATAAAACAGCTCTCGGAGCTGAAGATTCGGTTAGCTGGACATATTATGAGGATATACTCCAGTGTGTGAAAGATCTCAAGTGCAAAGGTTATAATATTTGCTCCATTGAGCAAGTGCATAATAGCATTAGCCTTCCACAATTTACTATCAACACTTGTGAAAAATATGCCGTAGTGATGGGAAACGAGGTTAAAGGCGTGAAGCAGGAGGTGATAGATGCAAGCGATTACTGCATAGAATTGCCTCAATTCGGCACAAAGCACTCGCTTAATGTGTCGATTACCGCCGGATTGGTGATGTGGGACTTCTTTAAAGCCTTTATGCACCTCGGTAAGTGATGTAATTTTCTTTATAATAGCCAAAAAGGCTGCACTCATAGGTAAAATTAATGGGTGCAGCCTTTATTTTATGTTTTTAGTCCTATTATTTGGTGCTAATAGGCAGATTCACTGTGTCGCGAATGTGAATATCTTGCTGTGGGAAAGGAATTTCGATGTTATTTTCGTTGAGTACGTTATAAATGTTTTCCTTCACTTCAGCCATGAAGCCGTGTTTTTCTTCCACAAGCACCCACAATAGCACTGTGAGGTTAACGCTGCTATCGCCGAAGTCGGAGAAATTCACTTTCACACTGCTGCCTGCCTTGATGAGAGTAGGCATTTTTTCTTTCTTAGAGTCGATGAGCTGATTGATGCTATCTATAAGTATTTCACGCACTTGCTGCACATTGGTGCCGTAAGACACTCCTATAGGTATCTTTATGAGTTCATACTTATGGTTGCGTGTAAGGTTCTTGAAGTTTTTAGTAAATAGCTGAGAGTTGAGGAAAGCTATCACGCAGCCGTCGTTAGTTACAATCTGGGTGCTCTGATAAGTGATAGAATCTACCTTACCGGCTATACCATCACACTCTATGAAGTCGCCTATGCGTATTCTACCAGTCATCAGCGACAGACCATAGAAGAAGTTTTCGAGAAGGTCCTTCATGGCGAAACCCATACCAGTGGCGAGACCGGTGGTGATGATGGTGATGCCGCTCTTAGGCACATTGAGCATATATAGGATGAATATGAAGTAGCTGCCCCACACCATTATGGTGATAATGTTGTTGGCAAGGGTGGTGTTGCTGTTAGGTGGCAATATATTACTATTGTCGATGCCCTGCTCCTCCATGAGTTTGCGCTCTTTTTCCATCTTTATCTCTATTCGCTTCTTGTGCACCATTTTATACAGTGCATGACCTGCATAATTGATGTATTTGAATACGAAGAATAGCGATATCACAAAGCATATCTTGGTGATAGATAGCTTTATGAACGAGGTGTTGATAAAGTTGAACGACAGATATTTAAAGAATATATCGCTCATGTCGAATAGGTCGGCAGCCATATATAGGCTAAATAGCACCGACAGAACTGCAAAAATAGGAATTAATGTAATGTTGATAAGATCGAAGAAATAGGTTTTATCTATATATTCGCCCTTAGCCATATTGGTGCGTATGTTTTCACGCAGTTTATATATGGTTTTATTGAGTTTCAGGGTGTTTTCTTCGATTTTCTTTGATAATTCATCTTTTTCTTCTTGAGTGCTTGCAGCTTCGAGCTTTTGTTCAAGTTCGGCTATTTTTTCCTTGATAGGAGTGGTAGGAAGTTTGCCGTCGTGCAGGCGCTTATATTGCTGCTGCAGTTTCTTTATTATATAGTTGTTTTCGTAAATACGGCAAATATCGTAGAAGAACAGAATAGTCTGAATGCTTGCAAGTTGGAAAGTCCACCAAATCATCACTTCCACGGCGAGCAGCGTGTAGCCTATGAGCGAAAGCACGCAAGACAAAATCATGGTAATAAGTGAAATGCTGCTAAATAGCAAGTCGGTGCCTGGAATATTCACTGTGCGCTTGCGCAAGGTGCGTGCTTGCCATATAGTGAATATGGTGATGATAGGGGGGAATATGAGGTTAACCGCATTGTTAGGAATAAACACTATGCGGAACACTATCACTATGAATGCCATTATAAGGAATGGGGTGTATTGCTTGGTGCCTTCCTTAATTTGTTCGCCAGAGAGGCGGAATAGCAGCGAAAACAATATAAACACCACCAGCCAAGAGAACTCTTGCAGCAGTCCTACCGACATTATCAAGAAGTTGTTATACATGAAATTCTTGATAATAGACACAGTAATCATAAATATCAAGAATCCGCATGCCACCAGCAGCACTGGCTCTTTCTTCTTGAAGTTGGAGTTTGTTCTAACCTTTTTAGGCAGTAACCATCTTATTATCACATAGCTCAATGCCGATGATATAAGTACATACATAAGCACAAACACCGATGTTAGTGGTATGATTTTGCCACGCCACTGCGAACGGTTGTCTTGTATGAATCCGCTTTTAGTCTTTTTAGGTCCGCCGAACGAAACGTATTTTTCCTTTACTTCTTTGTTGTAGATGCTAAAGGTGCGAGGCAGCTTCAAAAGTAGTTGTAGATAGTTGTCGCCGCGATTTTTGAAAATGTTTTGGCGAAGGCCTTCATATTTTTTTAGAGCATAATCGTTGAGTTCTTTCACTTTGGTCGATATGTGCTCGTAGTGCTTCACATCTTTATCGATTTTGTTCATTAGTCGAGCCAAATTGTTGCGCAGCGCTTTGGCATAGATAAGGCACTCTTTGCGGCTTTCTTCTTCCGATTCGTTTAGCACAAATGGATCTTCGCCATTTGCGAGGGCTATACTGTCGAGTCGGGCATACATCTGGTTGATGGCTGTGGTGTCGTTATCTATTTTTTTGCTTCGACGGCGCTTTTTGGCTTGTTCTTTTAAGTTTTGAACCTTGATAGAGGGAGGCAACTCTTCGAGAGTGTTGATGAGCATATCATAGCGCTCTATCTCGTTGCGCATCATCTGTCGCGCCTTATCATAAGGCACGTTAGAGTGGTTGGTGTTGCGATATATTTCAGTGGCTTGCTGGCAAGCGTATGCCATGTCGAAGGTAAAACCTTCCTTCTGAGAATATAGAATAAGCGAAATTTGGTTGCACTTCTGCATGGTGAGTATGAGTTGGTCGTGCTGAGACTGTGCTCGCTGCTCATACATTGCCATTATCACCTTTTGCTTCAGATAATTCTGCTCAAGTTCGGCTCTTAGCACGTTAAGCGTCTGCTGAAAATTCTTTTCCTTCAGCACGCCTTGCGCCGATGTTGCTATCAATAGTGCGCTTATCACTACCAATAGGCGTAGTATGTATTTCTTCATTGAATGATACTGATGAATTTTGTTTTGTTTCAATATATCTATCTACAATTATTCGGCAAAATTAATAAGAATTTGCTAAACTTTTCACGTGTTTTTTATTAATTGTTTATAATTGTTGATAACCTTGTTAAATATAGGTTAATTATGATATATAATATATTTATTATTAGTGTTTTATATGTTTAATAACAAGTTGTTGATAACTGTGATATTTGTAACAGATTTGAAGCAAAAAATCAGGGTATTCTACGAGGTTGTTAACAATGTTGAAAACACCTGTTTATTCCTCGAATTGCAGAGTAGTACCTTCGCTGGTTACAGAGAGTGTAACTTTGGCGCCTTCCACCATAGGAAAGTTGTTGAAGGTGTGACCGCATGGAAATTTATAGCAGATGGGAATGTTGTAGTTTTGAAAAATGCAATCGAACATCTGCTCAACTGTATCGAAGTCGTCGGTTGGGCGATAACCGCTGAAATCGCCTAATATTATGCCTTTCACTCTATCAATTACACCCGATGCTATGAGTTGATAGGTCATGCGATTGAGGTGCTGTAGGTTTTCATCTATATCCTCGATAAAGAGTATGATATCATCTGTGCGGTTGAGAAAATTAAATTTCGAACCTATTATTGATGTAATGAGCGATAGGTTTCCGCCCACGAGTGTGCCACTGGCTATGCCCTGCTTGTTGAGGGGTTGATGTTCTACGCAATACACAGGCATCTCGCCGAATAGCAACTTTTGCAGATACATCGAACTCTCATCTTCGCCTTTGGTCTTATTCAGGTGTTCAAGCATATGGGCGTGAATGCTCATCACGCCGTTGCTAACAATGGCTCCGTGTATGGCAGTGATGTCGCTATATCCTATCAGCCATTTAGGATTGTTTTTGATGATGTCGGTGTTGATTCTGAGGAGTTCTTGAATAGATCCATATCCTCCGCGTGAGCACATTATGGCTTTAATTTCGGGGTCGGTAAATGCCCATTCGAGGTCGCTCTGACGCTGTACTATGCTGCCGGCAAATGTGCCGTTTTGCGAACATACATTATGACCTAACACCGGAACGAGTCCCCATTGACGCAATACTTCGATGCCACCTGACACAAAATTGCTGTCGGGCACGCTCGCCGGTGATATTATGGCTATTTTGTCGCCTTCTTTTAGAAATGCTGGGCGAACCAATTCTTGTGCATGTGCCGATGCGAGGCATAGTATGGCGGTGAAGAGCAGGATTGATATATTGATGTGTTTCATTTTATGGTTTTGTGTAGCTGTGATTTGTTATTTGATTGCAAAATTATAAAATACTGCTTAATGAAGCAACGAATGGTTGAAAATGACAAAAAATATAATTAATTTTGGCAACTCAAAACACGATTAGTGCGTTATTTTATTAAAAAGAATATTTTTAGTGCAATGAAAAGCCGGTTGTTTCTATTAGTTAAGTTTTTGCTTTGCTTTATATTGATTTTTGCATTGGGCAAAGTGATTTTTTTGACTTATAATCATAATATCGATAGTTTTTCGGCAGGAGATGTGTTCGATGTATTGATTCATGGGTTCTCTATGGATTTATCTACGGGCGGTTATCTCTTGATATTGCCGTGGCTATTCTGCTTGGTGTCGATTTGGGTTCCGCGATTTGCTTTTCGCCGATTGCTTCGCCCTTATTGGATAGTGGTAGCGGCTTTTTTGACGCTTGTGATAGGCGTCGATGTGGTGCTATATAATAACTGGAAATTTAAGATTAATGCTTCGATATTCTCCTATCTCGCCAGCCCTCAAGGGGCGCTTAATAGCGTAAGCTGGGGGTTTGTGGTGATATGCACTGTGCTTGGGGTGGCGTTGATAAGCCTCCTTGCTGTGGCGCTTATCCGATTCACTCCACGCACGCTTAGTGATGTGTATAACCGCCTGCGGTATTCGCTCGTGTGGCTGGTGGTGGGCGGACTGATATTCCTGATGATTAGAGGCGGCGTAGGCGTGAGAGTGATGAACGTGGGAGTGGCTTACTATTCGCCTAAACTCTTTCTCAACCATGCAGCCGTAAACCCTGCTTTCAGCCTGATGTCGTCGATTAACAAGAGTCGCAGTTTTGCCGACGAATTTCACTACCTTAGCGATGCTAAATGCGACAGCATATTCAGCGGACTCTATCCCGACGATACTTCCGACATTACCGACACTCTGCTCTGCTGCAAGCGTCCGCAGGTTCTGTTGGTGCAGCTTGAGAGTTTCGGATCTTCGTTTATCGAGAGTCTTGGAGGCGAAAAGAATGTGGCGGTTAATCTGGAGAGGCTTATCCCGGAAGGAATATTTTGGACTAATTATTATAGCAATAGTTTCCGCACCGACCGCGGCACGGTGTCGCTTCATAGTGGATATATAAGTTATCCCACTGCAAGCCTTATGCGTCTGCCCGAGAAGATGACGCATCTGCCAAGCATAGGCAATTCGCTCAAGCGTGCCGGATATAGCACTCACTACCTTTATGGAGGCGACATAGGCGTGATGGGCAAGAGCAGCTATCTCATCACTGCCGGATACGACAATCTTATTAGCGATAAAGATTTTAGCTATGCCGATGCCCACAGCAGCAAGTGGGGCGTTAACGATAGCATCACTGCCGAACGCACCTATCAACTTATAGCCGATGGCAAACTTGGCGACCAGTGGTTGTTTACGTTTCAGACTCTCAGCAGCCACGAACCATTCGAAGTGCCATATAATCGCTTCGATGATGTGGTGCTCAATGCTTTTGCTTTCACCGATGAGTGCGTAGGCCGACTTATCGACCGACTGAAGCAACTGCCTGTGTGGGACAATCTGCTTGTTATCATAGTGCCCGACCATGGTTATTTATATAATATAACCTACGAAGATACTCGTTTTTTCCATTCTCCCATGCTTTGGCTCGGTGGTGCAATCAAGGAACCACGAACCATAGATGTGCTGATGAATCAGAGCGACCTGTGTGCCACTCTGTTTGCGCAGATGGGATTGCCTCACAGCGATTATGAGTGGAGCCGAAATGTGCTTAGCAGCCGCTACACCTATCCTTTTGCCTACTGTTCGTTCCCGAGCGGAATAGTGTTTATCGATGGTAGCGGAAGCTCGGTGTTCGACATCACAAGCCATAAGCCCATTTCCGAGATTCCTTCGCCAAGCACCCAACGCTTGAACAAGGCTAAAGCCATACTTCAGGCTTCTTATAAGAAGCTCGATGAAATGAAATAATTATTTAGTATTAACCAAATTATATTTACAAAACAACAATTTTTATATGTTATTGTCAGCAAATATTACTTCACAATTGCAGGAATTAGTGGCTCGACTTATCGATTCGGGCGTTACCCTTGGCGAGCGAGTGCTTGCCGCTTTGATTATATTCTTCGTAGGTAAATACGTAATTAAGTGGGTAAATCACCTATTTGCTAAGGTTCTCGAAAGCCGAAAGATAGAGGCTGGAGTGCAAACATTCCTCAAGAGCATGGTAAACATACTTATGATTATCATGTTGGGTCTGGCTGTGATAGGACGTTTGGGCATCGAATTGACTGGTTTTGCTGCTCTACTGGCTTCGGCTGGTGTGGCAGTGGGCATGGCTCTATCGGGCAACTTGCAAAACCTTGCCGGCGGATTGATTATACTCGTGTTCCGACCCTACAAGGTGGGCGACTATATCGAGTCGGGTACAGGTGCTTCGGGCACTGTGCAGGAGATTCAGATTTTCCATACGGTTCTCGTTACCCCCGATAATAAGGTTATTTATGCTCCTAACGGTGTGATGAGCAATGCTTTATGCACTAATTATAGCCATAAAGAGAATCGACGTGTGGATTTCTCGTTCAGTTTCGAATATGGCGAGGATTTCGAGAAAGTGCGTGCCGTGTTAGAGAAGATTATAGCTGCCGATAGCCGTATTCTTCGCGACCCGGCTCCGTTTATCGAACTTGGAAATATGGCTGCAAGCAGCGTAGATGTCACCGTACGTGTTTGGACCAAGGCATCTGACTATTGGGCTGTCCACTTCAGCATGAATAAGGAAGTGTATGCCACTTTCAATAAAGAAGGCATCAATATTCCTTATCCTCAAATGGTGGTGCACAATGCTAATTGAAAGCAAAAGCACAAATCTCCACTGCGCATCGATTATTACGGATTGTCACAAACCACAGTCCTTATAAAAAGAAAATCGAGCCGGGCGGCATATATTGCAGCTCGGCTCGATGCTATATTGGAGATGTTACTTTACATTTCCTCTGGCATGGATGGTTTCATATGAAACGAAATCTTCGTCGATTACAAATTTTAGAATTTCGGCGTCGCTTTCTTTTCCGTTTGCAACCATTACATCGTACCAGAATTTAAAATTCAGTTGGAAGCAAACTACAGTAAAAAATTTATAGTCGTTATATAAGTGATAAGGTTGACAGAAGTTGGCCAAATAATAGTCGCCTAATTTAATCTTGTATAATTCCTTGGCTATCTCGTCTTTGCCAAATATTTTTTTGCATACGTAGCGTGCACCTTCTTCATCGGCTGCAAAATATGTCAGAATTCTTCTAAATTTGCCTTTGAACATCTCCGGCTCGCTGTATGCATTCTTTTTAGAATATAGCTTTATATCACCATTATAAAATCAATATTTTTCTGAAATACTAAGTTTTTTTTTATGAAAGGGCCGTGGCGCAGAGGCTGAATTTAAACTACTTTTTCTTGCAATTATGGAAAATAATGCATAAATTTGCGAAAACGGACCTTAACATCG
>CALZAF010000079.1 GCA_945612775.1 uncultured bacterium
TTCGACCTTGCTTCTTTCAGAAGCCGCTGTGGCAGGATTATCTCACACAGATCTAATAGATTTATCCGATGGGGTTATCTAACAGATTCTTCGGAAGCTGCGGTAGGATTATCTCACACAGATCTACCAGATTTATCAGATGGGGCTATCTAACAGATTTCGCAATACCGCAGCACAGCCTTGGAGAGGCTGATTTATGGTTAGCACCACACAAAGGGAGCGCAGCGACCGGTGTGGTGTCGCCACAGCCGCCAAACAAATCAGCTTCGGAGATGCTGATAATCACCTGCTTTCTCCTACATATTCACTCATCACCCGCCCAAAATCTCACACGGATTCACCAAATGGGGCTAACAGATTGCCCAAATAGCATAATTCAATCACAGCGAGCATGTTACCGTATGCCAAATGGGGCGTCGCGATGCAAATATGTGTCAATATCGTTGGGACACCGAAGGATTTTTATTAACTTTGCAGCGATTTTTAGGTTTATACGGTATTAATTTAAATAACTTATATTCAATGGGTATTTTATCTACAAAGAATATCAAGGGCGATATTACTGGTGGTATAACCGCAGGTATTGTGGCATTGCCATTGGCATTGGCGTTTGGTATTCAAGCATTTGGAGGAATCAACGACCCATCGTCGGCAAGCATGGGCGCCTTGGCAGGCCTCGTGGGCGCAACGTTGCTCGGATTCTTCGCCGCAATGTTTGGCGGCACACCATCGCAGATTAGTGGTCCAACCGGACCAATGACAGTAATCACCGCCGGACTTGTGAGCGGTGCTTGGGCAGCTTCGGACGGCAATATCTCGTCGGTGCTCATCACCATGTCGCTTGCTGGTATGTTCTGCGGTCTGTTCCAGATTTTGTTCGGAATCATCAAGATTGGCAAGTATGTGCGCTACATCCCTTATCCTGTTCTGTCGGGATTCATGAGCGGTATCGGCGCCATCATCATCTTGCAGCAAATCTATCCTTTGTTCGGATTGAAGTCACCGGTGCTTTTGGTTGACATGATAATCCAGTTCCCCGAAATCGTGTCGCAAGGCTTCTCGGTAGAGGCTTTAATTCTCGGTTTGGCTACGATAGCCATCATCAGCCTGTTGCCTTTGGTGCCTAAGACCAAGAGCGTGCCTGTAACCCTTGTGGCGCTTGTGGTGGTGACTTTAGCTTCATTGCCTCTCGGATTGGACGACAAGATGATTATCGGCGACATCCCAACCGGTCTTCCAATGCCTTTCTTCGCCAATTCGAACGTCGATTTGGCTGGCATCGACTGGCTAACAGTGTTTAAGCATGCGGTTATCCCAGGTTTGACTTTGGCTGGTCTTGGCAGCATCGACACGCTTTTGACATCGGTGGTAGCCGACAATATCACTAAGACTAAGCACAACAGCAATCAAGAGTTGATAGGTCAAGGTATAGGTAACGCCGTGGCTGGTATGTTCTGCGGTCTTGCAGGTGCAGGAGCCACAATGCGTACGGTAGTAAATGTTCGCTCGGGCGGCCGCACCAAGTTGAGCGGTATGATTCATGCGCTTTTGCTCTTGGCTATCCTGCTCGGCCTCGGATTCTTGGTTAAGTATGTGCCATTGGCAGTGCTTGCAGGTATCTTGATTACCGTAGGATGGGGCATTATCGACTTCCGTGGCTTCCGCGATTTGCGCAAGATACCACGCGACGATGCTTTCGTGCTCATTTTGGTGTTCCTCACCACTGTGTTTGTCGATTTGCTCACTGCTGTGGGTATCGGTATGGTGGTGGCTTGTGTGCTCTTTATGAAGCGCGCCAGCGACCTCGTTGAGAGCCAATACAATTCTCACGAGATGGATAAGTTCGACAAGGAAAATCCATGGCAAGACGAAGGTGGCATGCCCGATAAGGTTAAGCACAAGATCTATGTTCAGCGTCTCAATGGCCCTGTGTTCTTCGGCTCGGTTACTGGTTTCAAGAAGGTGATGGAAGATGTTCCTGCCGATGCACGCATCGTGATTATCCGTATGAAGAACGTGTCATTCCTCGACCAATCGGGTCTTTACGCTATGGAAACAGCCATCAAGGAATTGCGCGAACGCGGAGTGAAGGTTATTATGACCATCATCCAGCCTCAGCCTTACAATATGTTGATGTCGATGAACGTAATCCCCGACCTTGTGCCTGAGGATTGCACCTTCAAGACTTTCGAGGATTGCACCGACTACTTGCGCAGCACCTTGGAAGGCGAAGAAAAGTAAAGGTATCTATATATCATATAATTCAGCAGTGCGAATATTCCTTGTGGGTATTCGCACTTATTGTATTGCATAAAAACTGTATTGACTAAGAAATAAGAACTTTTGACCAATCTTGGACGAAATAATGACAAAAAAGGGGGGTCATCACGACTCCCCTTTCCCTTACATAATTATCTATAAAACAACTTTTTTTAAACCAAATTGTCTTGGAATCTGTTTAGCTAACACAAAATTAATACTATTTGATGTAATAGCAAAACTTTTTGCACATAAAATTGCTTAAAAATTTGATATTTATCAAAAAATAGTGTGTCGGCGCCATTAATCGATGGAAGTTTGGACTATTTTTCCATCTTTGCGTGGAGAATGACGGGCAAAATAAGAGATTTTGACCTAAATTGACCATTTGCCGAGAGTCGCACACTATGCAAAATGGGTGCATAGGTGCGCATGTACACTGGGTGGCGGGGTGTGCCATCGATTTTCACCGATGCCACGCGGAATCCGTGACCGTAGTAGCCGCGCTGTCCGCTAAGTTGCAGATTGAGTCCGGTGCAAGAGCCCTCTATGTTCCATGTTACGCCGCGCAGGCCGCGTCCGAGCACCTTGTGGATGATTATTGGGTGCGACATCCATTCCACTTGGCGCGTTTCGTCGGGGACCTCGTGGCTGATTATCATCATTCCTCCGGCGCTATCTACTGCCACGCTGTTGCCTTGATGCGCTATGGCTTGCCGCAGACTCTCGCTGCGATGATAGTGGCGTCCGCTTGCCATTAGCACGCATGTGCTGCCGTCGTTGAGCGACAGCCACAGTTCTTGTTCACATTCGTTCCACGCAAGAATGGAGGCTCGGCATTGCCGCATTTTGCGCACCATAACGGCGCCTTGCAGTGCCATGAGGTGATAATCGCTGCTCACGAAATAAATAGCGCCAAACGCCTCGCAAGGCAGCGTGGCGGGGCAGATGGTGGTGCGGCTCAGCAGTCGCGACTCTCCGTAGGTGCCGCCTATGGTCTGCGGTAGGGCATAGGTGCCGCATTTGCCGAAGATGTAGATGGGGTATTTGCCGAACGAATTGCTCGACAGCGGTTTTTGCACCATCGCCAATGCTGTAATCTCGTCGGAGTGCAATGCGGTGATTATTTTGCCCATGAATGGGTTGCCGTCGGTGCAAATCATTATCGATCCGGCGAGGCGTTGCCGATAGGTGCTCGATGTAGCAGGTGTGAAGGCTGTGCTGCCTGAGTCGGTGAGCGTGTTGTTGACGAGCCTATTCGTTACGCATCCTGCGGCTTCGGTTTGCGCCAATGGCATAAGTGTGCCTTGCCATGTGAGCGTGTTGCCGCTGCTTTTGATGCTGATGGCGATGCCTCGGGCGCGCGCCGAGGGGAAGAATATGGCAGGAGCTATCGCCGAGGGCGTGAAGGGCAGTTGTTCGTGACGGGTTATGACGGCGTTTCCGGTGTCGGTGGCTATGGTTATCTCGGTGTTGACCTCACAGGCTGACGCAGTAAGCGAATCGCGGCTGAAGTAGTAGGCGGCGCTCCACGGCATGCGGTGAATCAGGTCGATGCCTCCACGTAGCAGCGAATTGCCGTCGCTAACGGCGTGGCGATGGCTTACGTCGGCGCCCACGCAGCGAAGGCAACGCTGCAAGGCATCGGCATCGAGCGTTTTTGTGCCTTGCGCATACTGAAGGGCGGCGGTGCGGTAGCCGGCAAGCAGCGGTTCGGCCGACGAAGGCGCATTGTTCGCCACCCATTGCTTCTGTCGCAGTGCGTCGAAGTCGGTGGTAGATGATGCCACTCGCCATCGGCATTCGCCGAGTCGAGCCATCACGGCAGCCTCATATTGCACCATAGGAGCATTTATCACGAGCGCATAGGTACGCGAGCCCGATACTGTGGACGTGGTGCAGCGGTAGTCGATGTCGCCTGCGGTGTCGTAGAACGCCACTGGGTCGGAAACTAATATGTCCACAGCCTTGATGAGAGAATCGTAGCCCTCATCGAACGAGCTGATGGGCGTGATGCCGAGGCGGTAGGCGGTGAGGTAGGGCGAAAATGCGCCTATGCCAGTCACGCCGCTGCCCGACTGGGTGGCTGTCGTGCTGATGCCTTGGCAACAGTTCTTGGCTTCGTCGATGCCTACGAGCACGGGTGCGCTAAGCCACAGGTAGGAGTCGTCGGCAAGCCGAACGCCGCATCGCGCCCACACGGCGCCGCAGAATTTGCCCAACTGTGCAGCACTTGCCGAGATGCTGCGTAGCGATGCGCGCACCATCGATGATATACGTTGCTGGTCGGTAGATGCGAGTGTGCTCCACGATGCGTATGGGCCGCCAAATTCTATTGCCTCTATCTGGCGACGCTCGGTGGTGGCTTCGGTGGAGTGCAGCATGATGGTGGGCTGTATGGCCTTGTGGTCGATTAGCCGATAGCCGTCGCTGCCGAGCAATAGATAGATGCTTCCCTCGGCGGTGTCGATTACTGCCCAGCAGCCTATGCTATTGCCACTGATGGGCGCACTGTCAGCCACAGCCACTATCTTATCGATGGCGGTAAAGGTGCCGTCGATGAGTGTGCCACGATGATAGATGTTGCAGCCGCGCGATGTGATGAAGTGAGTGCCGAAATTGCTTCGATGAACCACCAGCAGCTTCTCATCGGCTGCAAGGTTGGTGATGGTGGGATAAGAACCCACCACCTCGAGCGAACCCTCGCGTTCGCGAAGGTTGCTAAGATAAGTGCTTTCGCCCGGGCGGGCGCTCTCGGCATTGGCAAGCGCCACTGCGCCCAGCGGAGTGATAGTTGCAGAGTCTTTCATAGTATTTCAACAATTTATATTTTGACTGCAAATATGCACCCCAAATTCCCCGCCAATGTGGGCAATTTATCCCAGCGGATGATGACTTTTTTGACCACTTTTGACTAATTGCTTGTAAATCAGCTTCCACCAAATTTTTTTACCTAATTCTGTCCAATCCCACCAAATTTTTTTGACTGATTTTGTCCAATCCCACCAAATCTTTTGGGGTTTTGTGGTCAAAAAATGCTCGGGTTTCGCTAAATTCCATAAAAAAATCCGCCGAGGGGATGCCTCGACGGATAAGATTATATTTCGGTTTACAGACGATTATTTCACTACTTTCTGAACGCCGGCTGCGCTGCGGATAATCAACACACCCTTTGCTTCAACATCGTTGATGTCGAACGATTCGGCATCGGCGCTGTAGAGCTTGCGGCCCTGAACGTCGTAAACATTCACTGTGCCCTTGTGAGTGACTGCTGCATCGGCTTTGATGTCGGTGATGCCGCTAACGTCGCTTGTCTTGAACTTAGGACCAACGATGAATGTGCTGTTGTTGCCCGATGTTGCCTTCAGACGCAATTCGTATTCTTTACCCAAAGGCAGGCTGGTAGAGTTGGCGAAGAACTGCAGGGTGTAGGTTGTTCCCGATTCGATAACGAATGCCTGGTCGGCAGTGAGTGCAGTGTACTTGTCGGTTGCTGCCTCGTAGGCATATGGAGTAATCTTGCCTCCGAAGAAGCCCTGTTCGCACTTAACGTCGGCTGTGAAGTTTACGTTGTTCACATTAAGCACTCCGTTGAGCGAACATCCTGCAAGCGTGAGTTTAAGCGCGTCGGTAGGAGCTGCGCCTATCGTCACTACCTCAGAATATACTGCAGTGCTGTTGCCGTTCTTTACTTTCAGGTTGAAGTTGTCGCCGCTCAGGCCTTCGGGGATAGTGCCTTTGAATACGTAGGTGTAAGGCTTGGTGGTAGGAATAGCCAAGCGTACTGGGTCGCTTTCATAAACCAATGTTGCGAATCTGCCTTCGCCTTGAGTAATCGAGAGCGACACGTCGTTGAGATATTCAGCGTTTTTGCTTTGCATGCTTACGGCAATCATAAAGTCTTGACCGCTATATAGCTTGCTGGCGAAGTTTAGGCCCTTAACTTCGAGTTTTGCACTACCCACTTCTTCAGGAGTAAGTGTTACCTTTGTGCCGTCGCACTCTGCGGTAATGTAGGTAGAACCGCCGCTTGGAATCAGCATTGGCAGATATTCGCCTGTGGCTTTGTTGTGGGTCATAGCCTTAATCTGATATGTGCCTGCTGCAAGTGCAAGTAGTTCCGAACCTTTTATATAGTAGGCGTTGTTGCTAAAGATATAGGCAGAGTGATAGCCAGAATATCTATAGTTTGCTGGGTCGTACGATCCCGATGTGACGTCGAGGTAAGTGGTTGTATTTGTTGCTGTATTGGTGATAGCCAAGATTTTTGCCAATTGAGCGTCGGCATGGCTGTTCGACTTCATGCCAAATTGACCCGAACCGAATGGGAAGTAAACGATGTTGCCGGCTGTGCTGCTGGTAATAGTAGATGCACTGCAGTTAATACCGCCGTATGCCAAGAGTTGACCGTAAACTTCGGTTGATCCAGCTTGTTTCTTAATGTTGATGATGATGCCTTGTTGGCTGTTGAATCCGTCATCGCTTGAGCTACCGCCGATGCCTTGGCTGGAAGGGTTGAGCGCTGTGAGCAGGAAGTAGCCGTCGCTTGAGCCGCCCCAGCCCCAGTTGAAGTGATAGTAACCTCCGCTATTGTAGCCATCGCAAACGAAGCAGTGACCACCGCCCGAACTTTGTCCGCTGAACAATATTGGGCGTGCTGCAGCAAGTTCGTTGTAGATGGTTTCTTCCCATACGGCGAAGTCATATCCGTCGCGCGACATAAAGTGAACGCTGCGGTCGTAGTCGAAATATGTGTAAAGGGCATCTGCCACGCGGCTTGTCTGTGTGCCGCTCGACAGTCCGTAACCCATATCCACGCTCACGCCGCAAGCCGACATAAGGGTTGCCACGGCACGGTTTTGGGCATCGGTGCTACTGCTGGTGTAGCGATCGATCATGTTATCCCAGTCGAATGTGATGGTTGAGAAGTCCATCGATACGTTTTGGGTCGAACCATTGATTTCGGTAGAATAGCTGTGGCTGCCAGTGCCCACTTCTGGCCACTTGTGGTAATACATCACCTGAGCCATAGCAGTGGCAACACATCCAGTAACGCAGCGCTGCGATTCGCTGTAGGTAGGGCATGCGTTGTTGTAAGGCGCGCCTTGATTCCATCGCGAAGTCACGAGGGTCTTGATAGGAGCGCGGTCGCCGCCGAAGCTTTGCATGTCGGCGTCGGCAAGGGTAGGTTCGCCGTTAGCGATAGCGGTGCTTATCTCTTGTTCATATTGGCTCAACCACCATTTTAGTTCGGGGTTGATGTTGTTGATATCGAAATTGCCCTCGTCGCTATAGCCGAGCACCTGAGCTGCGCAGTCGTCGCCGGCAACGATGGTAAACCCGTTGCCTTGGTTGAATACGTAATAAAGCACATCGCCGTTGTTGGTGGCTGTGTAAGCCAATTCCGGTGTCGATTGAGTGCGTGTGGCGCGCAGTGCGCTGTTCTCGCGACCGAAGCGTTTAGCTATGGTCTGTGCTGTGTTGGCATCTATCTGCTTTGCTCCCATGGGAAGCGCTATTGCAGCTAATGCCAGTAGTAGGGTAAACTTTTTCATATTTTCAGGGTGTTTGATGTTGCATTCGCTTAGTTTTGTTATGTAACTTGTGCGTGTCGGTTATATTTGCTACAAAAACAAACCTACACAAAAGCAAAGATAATACTATATTTTCAATATGAGTAAATGCTAAAATTATTTTTTTAAATTATTTGCAATTTTCGGGTAAAATTATTCGAAGACCGCGGGCTAAATCTCTCGTTGAGTCGGCATTTTGGCGCCGCCAGTGGCTCCCTAAGGAAGAAAGAGGGATGCCTCACGGAGTCCCTCTTTCTGTTTTGTCAAATTATTATTGATAATCAATTTACACAAACATTAATTCACGCTGTGCAAAACCAGTTGTTAAGTAGATGCATGGTTACAAGAACTTCCACAGTTGTTGTAACGTCATCGGTTGTAGTGTCGAGTAGGGTAAGGACCCTCGCACCGCGGGCGCTCATATATGCGCACCATGAGGCGGCATATAACCCACAGCCAGCTGTGCCTAAGCACTTGAGCCGTTGCGAGTGTTCCAGGTGCCGTTTCGTCGCTGTGAGAGCACTATGATCGCGCATAGTGGTTGTGGTTAGGCTCTCCCGATGGAGCGGCGCGATTGGCGTGCTCTGCAAGTTCCTCAAAACGATGTCTTAATCATGTAGTCCCCTCATATCGCTATTGCCATGCCTGCAGCTTTGCAGCTCGGTATGGGACGATGATGAGTAATAAACGGCACATGCAACAATCGTGTAAATAAACAACGGTTCTCCTCACTCATCAATAATTTGCCATTTGACAAAATGCTTTGTTTTTCGATGTTTTGCATCAAAAAAGATATATCCTCGCCGTTTACGAAGATAATCATTCGCAAAGATATATTTTTATAGTGGATATTTGCCAAATCTGCTGTGCTTTAACATAACGAGCGCTTCGTTATCTTTTTTGTGACGTTTTAAACAGTCGGAATTGCCCGGCGTCGAGAGCCCAATTTGCAGTGCGCCTAAAATGGTGAATTTGCGCTTTTTAGTGTTCAATAAGTGGCATTTGCGTGAAATGCGGGTCTCGCGCTGTAAACTATGCCAATTAGGCGAAAGTTGTGTTAATTTCCTGACTCAATTAACACAAATATTATTAATAGCAGCGACAAATGTTAGCAATTAGCCGCATAAAAACTAATAATTATAAATATATAACCCCAAATTGCTAAGATTTTTTAACTTTTCGCCGCGATTAATGCTTAAATCGCAGGTATTATTCCACTTTTGTGCATTCACTCCGTGAAAGAGGTTTTCCTGGTTGATTCTCGAGGACTTGCATATTGATTATTCCCAAAATTAGTGGAGGCACGCCAGCAGATTTGGCGCGCCTCCACTATATATAATGTTGCCTTGGCGATTCGTTTTACTTCTGAAGGGCTGCGATGCTTTCCTTTAGGGTAGCAATCTTGCTTTCGGCATCGGCTTTCTTCTTGCGTTCGGCGTTAACCACAGCTTCGGGAGCGTTGTTCACGAAGCGCTCGTTGCCGAGCTTCTTTTCTACCGATACAAGGAAGCCTTCGTAGTATTTCAAGTCGGCGTTGAGCTTAGCAAGCTCTTCTTCCACATTGATGTTGTTGCCCAGAGGCACTGCATACTCGGTGGTGCCTACGAGGAACGATGCTGCTGTGGCGTCCTTTTCGCTTACTTCAGCTATGGCGTCAACATTGGCGAGCTTCATGATTATCGAGCGGCAAGAGTTGGTGAACTTGCCCACTATCTGCAGTTGAAGCACATTCTTGTTAGGAATATTCTTCTGCAGGCGTATGGTGCGGATGCCCGAGATGATTTCCTTAGCTTCTTCGATGGCGTTGATGATGTTTGCATCCACTTCGCCAGCCTTTGGCATAAGGGTGCGCATGATGCTCTCGCCAGCCTTGCGCTCGGTGATGTGTTGCCAGAGTTCCTCGGTGATGAATGGCATGAATGGGTGAAGCATGCAGAGCAGCGATTCGAAGAACTTGAGCGTCTGCTCGTAGGTCTTGCGGTCGATTGGCTGCTGATAGGCAGGCTTAATCATTTCGAGATACCAGCTCGAGAATTCGTCCCAGAAGAGGCGGTAAACAGCCATAAGCGCTTCGCTGATGCGGAACTTGCTGAAGAGGTCATCTACTTCGGCAAGTACGCTGTTGAGCTGCGACTGGAACCACTCGGTGGCGATGGCTGCATACTCTGGTTGCTCTATGTCGGCCACTTCCCATCCCTTCACGAGGCGGAAGGCATTCCAAATCTTATTGTTGAAGTTACGGCCTTGTTCGCAGAGCGAATCGTCGTAGAGGATATCGTTGCCGGCAGGGGCGGCGAGCATCAAGCCCATGCGCACGCCGTCGGCGCCGTAGCGGTCCATAAGTTCGATTGGGTCGGGCGAGTTGCCGAGCGATTTCGACATCTTGCGGCCCAATTTGTCGCGAACGATACCGGTGAAATACACGTTGCGGAATGGCATAGCCTTCTGATATTCGTAGCCAGCCATAATCATGCGGGCAACCCAGAAGAAAATGATGTCCGGACCGGTGACAAGGTCGTTGGTGGGGTAGTAATACTTAATTTCTTCGTTGTCGGGGTTGTTGATGCCGTCGAACAGCGAGATTGGCCACAGCCACGATGAGAACCAGGTGTCGAGTGCGTCCTCGTCCTGTGCCAAGTCGGCAAGCTGCAGGTTGGCGTTGCCCGAGGCAGCGCGTGCCTTTTCGAGCGCCTTCTCGGCAGTTTCGGCAACCACATAGGCGCGTTCGCCGTTTTCGTCCTTCTCACCATAATAGTAAGCAGGGATGCGGTGACCCCACCACAACTGACGGCTGATGCACCAGTCTTGAATGTTTTCAAGCCAGTTGCGGTAAGTCGATTTGTATTTAGCTGGCACAAACTTGATGTCGTCGTTCATCACCGGTGGAAGGGCTATTTCGGCAAAGTGCTTCATGTCGATAAACCATTGGAGCGATAGGCGAGGCTCGATAGCCACCTTGGTGCGTTCCGAGAAGCCCACTTTATTGGTGTAGTCTTCCACTTTCTCCAATAGTCCGGCTGCGTCGAGGTCGATTACAATCTGCTTGCGCACATCGAAGCGGTCCATGCCCACATACAGCGGCGATTGCTTCGACACTGTACCGTCGGGGTTGAAGATGTCGATGGTTTCCAGGTTGTGGGTCTTGCCAAGCATATAGTCGTTAACGTCGTGAGCCGGAGTCACCTTCAAGCAGCCAGTACCGAACTCTATGTCCACGTAGCGGTCTTCTATCACATTAATCACGCGGCCAACCAGCGGCACTATCACCTTCTTGCCCTTGAGCCATTGGTTCTTAGGGTCTTTTGGGTTGATACACATAGCGGTGTCGCCCATGATGGTTTCGGGGCGAGTGGTGGCAACCACAGCATAACGGCGGCCCTGAGCGTCGCGGTGAACCACTTCGCCCTCGGCGCC
>CALZAF010000080.1 GCA_945612775.1 uncultured bacterium
CCATCGGCGTTAATGCGCAAAGCCACAAGGGCTTGCGCATTAACGAGGTGATGGTTCAGAACGACGCAAATATTGTGGACGAATACGGCAATCGCAGCGCTTGGATTGAGCTCTACAACAGCACTCGCCGCACCATGAACGTGTCGAGCGTGTATCTCACTACCCAACGTGTGGCTGAGGGCGAAATTCCTAACCGCGACCTGATGTATCTCATCCCACGCGGCGACAAGAAAACAAGCATCGCCCACCTTCAGCCTGTGGTGCTCTTTGCCGACGGTATGCCAAGCCTTGGTACGCTTCACGCAAGCATTACCCTGACTCCAGGCGCCGAAAACTACATCGCCATCTACGACTCCGACGGAATTACTAAACTCGACGAAGTAATCGTGCCCGCCGACCTCCCTGCAGGATGCACTTATGCCCGCACAGCTACTACTGCTGAAATAAGCCTCCTTAAGGGCAACACTTTCTCGGCCGACGATTGGACTATTAAAAACGGAACTAAGGGCAGCGAAATCACTCCTGGTGAAAACAACTATGTGATTGGTGCTAACGACAAAATCGAAAAATTCATCAAGAATGACTCTCATGGCTTTATCCTAACCATTATGGCCATGGCTATCGTGTTTAGCGCCCTTATCCTGCTCAGCATCTGCTTCTTTATCTTTGGTAGCATCAATAAGCGCATCAACGAGCGTGAAAAAGCTGAAAAAGCTGCTAAGCGCGGCAAACCAGTGGTTCAAGAGCAAGAAGTCAATGCCGACGACGAAATTGTGGCTGCCATCGCTATGGCGCTATATCAACACCTCAACGCTCACGACGAAGAAAGCAATGTGCTCACCTTCAAGACCCGTCACTCCGACTGGAACTCTAAGATTGCCATTCTTTCCGACCGCTCGAGCCTTCGTTAAAATTTATTAATTTCTCTAAGTTAGATTATACATACATTATTATATGAAAGAATATAAGTATAAAATCAATGGCAATGAATATACCGTAGGTATCGGCGATATCGACCACAACATGGTTGAGGTTGAAGTTAACGGCACAAGCTACACCGTAGAACTCGAAAAAACCGAAACTCCTGCTCCTGTAGTTGCCGCTGTTAAGCCTGTTTCTCCAGTAGCTACCACCACTCCTGTGGCTCGCCCAGCTGCTCCTGCAAGCGCTGGCGCCGGCGTGGTTAAGGCTCCTCTTCCTGGCACTATTGTTGATATCAAGGTCAGCGTTGGCGACAAGGTTGAACCTAACACAGTGGTTGCTGTTCTCGAGGCAATGAAAATGGAAAACAACATCAACGCCGGCCGTGCTGGTGTGGTTAAGTCTATCAGTGTTAACAAGGGTGACTCTGTTCTCGACGGCACAGATATCCTCGTAATCGAATAATAAAATGGGTGAATTAGTATCATTTTTCGGTGAAAACCTGCAACAATTCTGGGAATTTACCGGTTTCTATAATGTCACCGCGCCTCACTTGATAATGCTGCTCGTGGGTTTGTTCTTCATTTATCTTGCGATAAAGCACGAGTTCGAACCTATGCTCCTTGTTCCGATTGGTTTTGGTATCCTTTTGGGTAACATTCCTTTCCAGCTTGGCAACGAAATCGGCATCTATGAAGAAGGCTCTGTGCTCAACATCCTCTACAATGGTGTTGGTGCCGGTTGGTATCCACCACTCATCTTCTTGGGCATCGGCGCTATGACCGATTTCTCGGCTCTGCTCGCCAACCCTAAGTTGATGCTCGTGGGTGCTTCGGCTCAATTCGGTATTTTCGGCGCTTATATGGTGGCTTTGGCTCTCGGGTTCGCTCCCGACCAAGCTGGTGCTATCGCTATCATCGGTGGTGCCGATGGCCCTACCGCCATCTTCCTTTCGTCGAAATTGGCTCCTAACATGATGGGTGCTATCGCCGTGTCGGCATACTCTTACATGGCATTGGTTCCTCTTATCCAACCACCTATCATGCGACTGCTTACCACCAAGAAAGAACGCCTCATCAAGATGAAGCCTGCGCGCACTGTCAACCAGACTGAGAAGATTATCTTCCCTATCTTCGGTTTGATTCTCACCTGCTTCTTCGTTCCTTCGGCAATTCCATTGCTTGGTATGCTCTTCTTCGGTAACCTATTGCGCGAAAGCGGCGTAACCACCCGTTTGGCTAAGACCGCAAGCAACGCTTTGACCGACATCGTTACCATTCTTCTCGGTCTTACCGTTGGTGCTTCTACCCAAGCTTCGGAGTTCTTGACACTCGACACAATCAAGATTTTTGCCCTTGGAGCTATGGCATTTATCATCGCCTCGGCTTCGGGCGTGCTCTTCGTCAAGTTCTTCAACCTGTTCTTGCCTAAGGGTAAGAAAATCAACCCGCTCATCGGCAACGCTGGTGTATCGGCCGTGCCTATGGCTGCCCGCATCTCTAACAACATGGGTCTCAAGTACGACCCATCTAACTACCTCTTGATGCACGCTATGGGTCCAAACGTGGCTGGTGTTATCGGTTCTGCTGTTGCAGCCGGTGTGCTTCTTGGTTTCTTGGGATAATAAGAAATTGTTCTCAACTTATATTAGCCGATGGCAGGATATCGCAACCGCGATACTTGCCATCGACTTTTTTATCGATTTACACGAAATAATGCCATTTCTGCAGAACTAAGCAGCAAAATTTGTCAGAAAATCACGCCAGAACGCGGAAAAATAGTATTTGTAGATTCTACAATAATGCCATGACGGCAATTATGTCACATCCAAGCCTATGTAGAGCAAATTTATGGCATTTTGCTTCTTGCAAAAATTGATTAAGCCCCAATTATTTACTACCTTTGCAATCGAAATTTTAACAGAGTCAATTTTAACCAAACAAAAGCAAAGCGTGAAACCTATAATCTATCAGCTTTTTCCTCGTCTCTACACCAATACTTGCGAAAATTGCGTTGCCGATGGCGATATCGCCACCAACGGAGTTGGAAAAATGAATAAGATAGACGATGTGGTGCTTGCCTCCATCCGTAAACTCGGTATCACCCATGTGTGGTACACTGGCGTGATCGAACACGCACAAGCCACCTCCTATCCCGGCATTCCTGCCGACAATCCTCATGTGGTGAAAGGCAAAGCCGGCTCTCCATACGCCATCAAAGACTACTACGACATTGACCCCGACATTGCCGAGGACGTAGATAACCGTATAGGCGAATTTAAGGCTCTCGTAGAGCGCACTCATAAAGCGGGAATGAAGGTAATTATCGACTTCGTGCCCAACCATGTGGCTCGCCACTATCACTCCGACGCCAAGCCTGAGGGCGTGAGCGACTTCGGAGCTAACGACGACAGCAGCAAAAACTTCACTCCAAGCAACAATTTCTACTACATTCAGGAACCATTTGCTCCATACATCGACCTTGGCGAAGGCGACGACCGTTACACCGAGCAGCCTGCCAAAGCCACAGGCAACGACTGCTTCTCGGCTCACCCAAACGTCAACGACTGGTATGAGACAGTGAAGCTCAACTATGGCATCAACTACTCCAACCACACTTGGCACTTCTCGCCTATCCCCGACACTTGGCATAAAATGCGCCACATTATAGAATATTGGATAGGTCTGGGCGTGGATGGATTCCGCTGCGACATGGCATTCATGGTGCCCGTAGAATTCTGGAACTGGATGATTCCTCAAGTCAAGGAGAATCACCCCGGAGTAATATTCATAGCCGAAATCTACGACCAGCACATCTATCGTCAATATCTATTCGACGGACACTTCGATTATCTCTACGACAAGGTAAACCTATACGACACTCTGCGTGGCATAACCTGCGGATTTGCTTCGGCTGCACTCATCACCCACTGCTGGCACGTGACCGAAGGAATAAGCCACCGAATGCTCAACTTCCTCGAGAACCACGACGAGCAGCGCATAGCATCACCTCAATTTGCCGGCGACGCCATCAAGGGAATTCCCGCACTCATTTTGAGTTCTACCATATCCACCGGCCCATACATGATATATGCTGGTCAGGAATTGGGCGAACGAGCACTCGATGCCGAAGGATTCAGCGGACAGGACGGACGCACCACCATTTTCGACTATTGGAGCGTGCCTTCAGTTCGCCGCTGGTACAGCGACGGCGCATGCAACGGCAAAAAATCGACAAAGGACGAAAAAGAGCTTCGCAAGACCTACTCCAAGGTGCTCAATCTCTGCAATAAGGAAAAAGCCATTTGCGAAGGCGAATTTTTCGACTTGATGTATGTGAACTACGGCAACCTCGACGCAAGCCGCCAGTTTGCCTACCTTCGCCACACTGCCGACGAGGTGCTCCTGGTTGTGGTCAACTTCTACCACGAGGATGTAGATATCAAAATCACTATTCCAGAACACGCATTCAGGTGCACAACTCTAACCGAGGGCGAGCACAATGCTAAAGAACTGATTCACAATGGCAAACACACTTTCATACTCAAAGCCGACCAGCCATTCGACATCAGCATCCCAGCCAACGACGGCGTGATATGGAAATTCAAGATTAAGAACAAATAATGCGCCTATACGAAATTTTTCACCAATATTATAGGCACAAACAATAATAATAGTTAACTTTGCATATCGTTTAATTAGCCCCAAATACTTATATGAACAGTCAATCAGCTCCCTTTAAGATTGTATCGGGTACAAGATCCCGTTATCTTGCAGAGGAAATTGCAAAAAATTTAGGTGTTGAACTCGGAAAAATGAACATCCAATATTTCGCCGATGGCGAATTTGAAGTTTGTTTCGAAGAGCCAATCCGCGGTTGCGAAGTATTTATTGTGCAATCCACATTCCCTAACAGCGACAACCTGATGGAACTTCTCCTCATGATCGACGCCGCTAAGCGCGCTTCAGCCAAGTCGATTGTGGCAGTTATTCCTTACTTCGGTTGGGCTCGTCAGGACCGCAAGGACAAACCACGCGTTTCGATTGCCGCTAAGCTCGTTGCCGACCTTCTTGTTGCTGCTGGCGTGAACCGCATTATCACTATGGACCTACACGCCGACCAAATTCAAGGTTTCTTCAACATTCCTGTTGACCACCTTTACGCTTCTTCGGTATTTATTCCTTACATCCAGTCGCTTAAGCTTAAGGACTTGGTTATCGCTTCGCCCGACGTTGGCGGTGCTAAGCGTGCCAACAGCTACGCTAAGTTCCTCGGCACTCCTCTTGTGCTTTGCCACAAGCAGCGCGCTAAGGCTAACGTGGTAGAAAGCATGACCATCATCGGCGACGTGAAGGACAAGGACGTTATCCTCATCGACGATATGGTAGATACTGCCGGCACCATCTGCAAGGCAGCCAACCTGATGAAGGAAAACGGCGCTCGCACCGTAAGAGCTTTGGCATCGCACGCCATCATGAGCGACCCTGCCACTCAGCGCGTTAGCGATAGCAGCCTTTGCGAAATGATTTTCTCTAACTCTATCCCTTACACCAAGGGGTGCGAGAAGGTTACAATCATCTCTATCGCTGCAATCTTCGCCGAAACCATCACTCGCGTTCACAACAATATCTCTATCAGCGATCAATACTTGGTTAAGTAATACATCACACTGATATTCAGATATTTTCTCACAATAACACCTTATCAAGAGGCAAATCTCAAGCTGCAAAGCACCGAGGTTTGCCTCTTTTTTTTGCATCAGGCTCCATGCACTGCGTTGCCACTCCTATCACCGCACCGTCTGCCCTCGATTGAGTCCTCCCGTCTCATCAATATTATGCCATTTTCGCCTTAAAACAGGTCAATTCCATCACTTTATTCTGCAAATCAGAGGCTTTTACTTTGAGGTATCAATAATTTTGAGTAATTTTGTATGTTTTATAACATAATTATATAGCAGATGGTAAAGAAGAGTCAACTTGAGCATATTACGCACGAAGACCTAAAGGAATTATGGGAAATTTTGACACCAGAGGAAAAGAAGAAGGTGAGCGAAGTTTTCGTGGTAAGACAATTCAAGAAGAATCAGATTATTTACGCCGAACACGACACGCCGGAATACCTCTACTGCCTGCTCACTGGCAAGGCTAAGATGTATAAAGACGGCATAGGCGGACGCCAACAGATTTTGCGTCTTTACCGCCCCATACAGTATTTCGGCTACCGCGCTTATTTTGCCGGGGAACCGTATGTGTCGAGCGTCGCAGCCGTCGAAGCCGCCAGCATCGGCATTATACCTATGGATTTGGTTAAGGAAATTATCGATGAGAACATTCAGGTGGCATGGTTCTTCATTCACGAACTATCGCGCAACCTCGGCGGCTCTGACACCAAGATTGTGAACCTCACACAGAAGCACATTCGTGGACGTCTCGCCGAAGCGCTCATTCTGCTCGTGGACAACTACGGCCTCGAAGACGATGGCGAGACTCTCAACATCTACATGGCTCGTGAAGACATAGCTAACCTCTCGAACATGACTACTTCAAACGCCATTCGCACCCTCTCGGCTTTCACCAACGAGAAAATCATCACCGTCGATGGCCGTCGAATCAAGATTCTCGACTACAATACGCTCAAGAAAATCAGCAAATTCGGTTAACCCATTTTTATCATCCTTTCACCGCATAGCATTATGTTTATAGCAAAGCAAAAACGCAAAGAGAATATAGCCGAATACCTGCTATATATGTGGCAGATTGAGGACATGATTCGCTCCATGAATTGCGATATGCAACTCATCGACGACAACATCGTGTCGCACTACCCTGCCGAACAGCAGAAAGAGGTGCACGACTGGTGGGAAGGGCTGTTGACCATGATGCAACTCGAGAACAAAAAGACCGAGGGACATCTGCAAATCAACGCCAACATCCTGCTTATGCTCACCGAGATTCACCTCGAGCTGCTCAAATCGAGCAAATTTCCCGAATATGGCGCCGAATTCTATCGCACTCTCCCATTTATCGTGGAACTTCGCGCTAAGTCGGGCAACAAAACCGGTGAACTCGAAACTTGCTTCAACGCTCTCTACGGCACTCTGCTGCTCCGCCTGCAAGGCAAGGAGATGACTCCTGCCACCACGGCTGCCATCAAGCAGATTTCGCACTTCTTAGCCATGCTCGCCGCTTTCTTCAAGAAGAACGAGGAGAAACCGCTTTTCGACGATGATGACGACGATAGCCAAATGGCTTAATAATGCATTACGACTCTGAAATAACTATTTTTTCACACTAAATAATACTCACAAACGTGTCAAATCTAACAAGCGAAATATCTAAGCGACGCACTTTCGCCATTATTTCTCACCCTGATGCCGGTAAGACCACTCTTACCGAGAAACTCCTGCTCTTCGGTGGAGCCATTCACGTGGCTGGAGCCGTGAAATCGAACAAGATTCGCAAAACCGCCACTTCCGACTGGATGGAAATCGAAAAGCAACGCGGCATTTCGGTGGCTACATCTGTTATGGGCTTCAATTATGGCGACTACAAAATCAATATCCTCGACACTCCCGGTCACCAAGACTTCGCCGAAGACACCTACCGCACCCTCACAGCCGTAGATAGCGTTATTATCGTGGTCGATGTGGCTAAAGGTGTGGAGCAACAGACTCGCAAACTCATGGAGGTGTGCCGTATGCGCAACACGCCTGTGATTATCTTCGTTAATAAGCTCGACCGCGAAGGTCGCGACCCTTTCGATATTCTCGACGAACTCGAATCGGAATTGAAAATCAATGTCCGCCCTCTCAGCTGGCCTATCAACATCGGCGCTAAGTTTAAGGGCGTTTACAATATCTACGAACACGGACTCGACCTCTTTCAGCCCGATAAGCAGAAAGTTACCGAGCGCGTAGAAATCAAGGACCTAAACGACCCTCTCGTCAACGAAACCATTGGCGAAACTGATGCCAACAAGCTTCGCGAAGATCTCGAACTCGTGGAAGGCGTATATCCCGAATTCGACGTCAACACTTATCTTGACGGTAAGGTGGCGCCAGTGTTCTTCGGTTCGGCACTCAACACTTTCGGCGTAAAGGAACTTCTCGACTGCTTTGTGCGCATAGCGCCATCGCCTCGCCCTATTCAAGCCGAAGAGCGCGTGGTGAACCCCGAAGAAGAGGCTTTCTCGGGCTTCGTATTCAAGATTCACGCCAATATGGACCCTAACCACCGCAGCTGCATCGCTTTCGTAAAGGTTTGTTCTGGCGTCTTCCGTCGCAACGCCAACTACAAGCACATGCGCAGCGGCAAACTCATGAAATTCTCTGCGCCAACCGCATTTATGGCACAGAAGAAGGACGTGGTAGATGAAGCCTACCCCGGCGACATCATCGGTATCCCAGATACAGGAAACTTCAAGATTGGCGACACTCTAACCGAGGGCGAAGACCTGCACTACAAGGGACTCCCAAGTTTCTCGCCTGAAATGTTTAAGTATATCGAAAACAGCGACCCTATGAAGACCAAGCAGCTCAACAAGGGCGTAGAGCAACTTATGGACGAAGGTGTGGCTCAGCTATTTGTCAATCAGTTCAACGGCCGCAAGATTATCGGCACCGTAGGACAACTGCAATTCGAAGTCATACAATACCGTCTGCTCCACGAATATGGCGCACAGTGCCGCTGGGAGCCGCTTCGACTCTACAAAGCCTGCTGGATTGAGAGCGACGACGAGGCAGCCCTCAAGGCATTCAAAGCGCGCAAACACCAGTTCATGGCAGTTGACCGCGACGGCCGCGACGTTTTCCTCGCCGACTCCGGCTACGTACTACAAATGGCACAATCCGATTTCCCAAAGATAAAATTCCACTTTACGAGCGAATTTTAGCTAAGGAAAAGCGGCTATAATCAGAATCAAACAACACCCATTTTGGCAAAATTATTGTTACATTCTATCTCATTCCCTTTAATTATGAGCCAAAAAGTATTAAAAGAACTCTACAAGAATTACACCGGACACGAGTGTTCCGACATCATAGAATTGCCATCGTCGGGCTCTAACCGACGCTATTTCCGCCTTTCGGGCGAACCTTCGCTCATTGGCGCTATCGGCAACAATCTCCTTGAGAACGAGGCGTTCCTCTACATGGATCAGCACTTTCACTCTAAGGGGCTCAATGTGCCTAAGGTGGTGGCAATCAGCGACGACCGCATATGCTACCTCCAGGAGGACCTTGGCGATGTTTCGCTCTTCTCGTCGATCGTTAAAGGCCGCCTTACTCGCGTGTTTAGCGAAGACGAAAAGGAACTTATCAATCGCACTATCCGCTTGCTGCCCGAGATGCAGTTTAAGGGTGCTGAAGGCATGGATTTCTCGAAATGCCACCCGGCAAGCGAATTTAATAGCCGCTCTATCCTCTGGGACCTCAACTATTTCAAATATTGCTTCCTCAAAGCCACTGGCTTGGAGTTTGATGAAGATAAACTTGAGGATGATTTCCAGACTATGAGCAATGTGCTGCTTCAGACGTCGAGCAACACCTTCATGTATCGCGATTTCCAGTCGCGCAATGTGATGATTAAGGACGGCGAACCTTGGTTTATCGACTTCCAAGGCGGACGCAAGGGTCCATTCTATTACGATGTGGCTTCGTTCTTGTGGCAGGCTAAGGCTAATTTCCCCGATAGCCTCCGCCAAGAGTTTATAGCCACCTACATCGAGGCTCTGCGCAAATACCAGCCTGTAGATACCGACCAATTTATGGCTCAACTTCGCCATTTCGTGCTTTTCCGCACTATGCAGGTGCTCGGTGCTTATGGCTTTAGAGGCTACTTCGAGAAAAAGCCTCACTTTATGCAGAGCGTGCCTTTTGCTATTGCAAACCTCCGAGAACTCCTCTCTACTCCTTACGAAGAATATCCATACCTAACTCAAGTATTAAACGAACTGGTTAACATGAAGCAATTCACCGACGAACTCGAAAAACGCACCTTGACAGTAAAGGTCATGAGTTTTGCATACAAAAAAGGCATTCCTAACGATACCACCGGCAATGGCGGCGGCTTCACTTTCGACTGCCGTGCCATCAACAACCCCGGCAAATACGACCGCTACAAACCATACACCGGCCTCGATGCTAAGGTTATCGAGTTCCTCGAAAAAGAGAGCGAAGTGGGCACATTCCTCGACCATGCCTATGCCCTTGTGGATGCTTCGGTGAAGCGATACATCGAACGCGGATTCACCAATCTGATGGTTTGCTTCGGTTGTACAGGCGGCCAACACCGCTCGGTGTACTGTGCTCAACACATGGCTGAACACATAAACCAAAAGTTTAATGTTAAGGTGGAACTCGTTCATCGTGAACAAAATATAGAACAAACATTCCACGCAAAGAAATGAAAGCATTAGTCTTTGCAGCAGGTCTGGGCACTCGTTTGCGCCCGCTCACCGACCACAAGCCTAAAGCGCTCGTGGAACTCTGCGGCGTGACTATGCTGGAGCGCGTAATCACCAACATAAAGAGCTGTGGCATTACCGATGTGGTGGTCAACGTGCACCACTTCGGCGACCAAATAATCGATTTCCTTAAAGATAAGGATAATTTCGGCATCAATATCACCATCAGCGACGAACGCGACCTTCTGCTCGACACTGGCGGCGGCATACTCAAAGCGCGACATCTGCTCGAAGGCGACGAACCGTTCTTGGTGCACAATGCCGACATACTCACCGACCTCAATCTTGCCGAAATGATAGCCTATCACAAGGCTAACGGCGCCGATGTCACATTGCTCGCCAAACAACGAAGCACTCAACGCTATTTGGTGTTCGGCGAGAACAATCAAATGGTGGGTTGGACCAATATAGCTACTGGCGAAGTAAAACCTGCCGACCTCGTGGTTAAACAAGAAAACTCGCTCTTGGCATTCGGCGGAGTCCATGTAATATCACCTCGGATTTTCGACAGCCTTGCAAGATTCGCCACCGAACCAAAGTTCTCGATTATGCAATACTACATAGCCGCATGCCGAGATATCAACATCGCAGGCTACAACCCCGATGGCTACAACTGGTTTGACATCGGCAAAATCGAAACACTGCAAAAGGCAGAGCAGTTCCTGCAATGCCAAAACCAATAAGCATCAATCTAAATCATTTTGCACAACAAAATTAA
>CALZAF010000081.1 GCA_945612775.1 uncultured bacterium
CATGGTTTGTGATGCAAATACGATGGACGAGACAAGCATCAGAATCCGATTTAATACTTTATGTGAACAATTCGAAAACAACTCAAAGTATTGCGTAATTCCTGGGAGTGACCAAAGGATTAAAGAGGATGAGGATATCTCATACGAAATTACTGTTAATAAAAAGCGTTATGAGGCTATCTATTACCAGCTTCCAGATACTACGGTTACCAAGTACAATGAAGAAATACAATCTATGATTTATTCAAAATACACAAAAGAACAATTAGAAAACCCATCTGAGGAAATCTCTCAAGATATTTATCAGATGGCTGGCATGTATGCTCTCGACAAGGCAGTCAAAAAGCCCGTTTGGTTTATGATCTCCGAGTTTTACGGTCAATATCAAATAGCGATGTATTACGATAATGAGTACAACAGAGCAAATGGTGAGGACTTGTAGGGTTTATCATCTTTGAATACACGTGCTTTCATTGGCACGTTGCAGCCCCCAAAAATCCATGTCCACCATGGACAATTCCTCTTTGGATAACGCATAAATGCAGTCAATCGTCTGGCGATTGGCTGCTATTTTCTGCGCCGATGATAGCATCATCGATACCGATAGAATACAATTAATCCGCAAATAATCACACACAAAAAATCCCTGAAAGGGATTGCCTCTCAGGGAAAAAGTCGTTATCAAGTGCCTATGTAGCGATAATAGTGTATCTCGTTCAAATGTCGCTTAACATTTGCACTTATATATGTCGTGGTCTATCCGCATTCACAAAAGTCTGTGCTTTCGCTACTATCATTCACCCCGACGCGTGCCGAGATGGCTGAATAGGCCACAACATCAGTATGTTAGCAGCTCCGCCCCGCTTGGGTGCAGAACATCATCGCGTCTTAGCGAACGTTGCCGGCTTCGATTTCGGTATGGCCAGCCAATTCTGGGTCGATAAGGATGCGGCCGCAGTATTCGCACACGATAATCTTCTTGTGCATCTTGATTTCCATCTGGCGCTGAGCAGGAATTCTGTTGAAGCAGCCGCCACATGCGTTACGCTGCACATACACCACGCCAAGACCGTTGCGGGCATTCTTGCGGATGCGCTTGAACGCTGTGAGAAGGCGGGTATCTATCTTTGCCTCGTACTTCTTAGCCTGTTCGCGAAGTTTTTCTTCGTCTTGCTTAGTTTCCGAAACTATTTCTTCGAGTTCGCCCTTCTTCTCTTCGAGGATGTGGTTCTTGTCGTCGAGACGTCCCTTTGCATCTTCTATCTCTGCGTTGATCTCTTCCTTCTTTGCTCCGAATTGACGAATCTTCTTTTGAGCAAGTTCTACGTTCAACTTCTCGTATTCGATTTCCTTCTGCAAGAAATCGTATTCGCGATTGTTGCGAACGTTGTTGATTTGATCGTTGTAACGCTCTACAAGGCCGTTTGAGTGGTCGATAACACCATTTTGCTCCTTAATGTTTCCATCGATGGTCTTAATTTCTTCTTCGAAGTTCTTGATGCGGGTTTCGAGGCCCACGATTTCGTCTTCGAGGTCTTGAACTTCGAGTGGCAACTCACCGCGGAGTGTCTTGATGCGATCTACTTCTGTTAGGGTTTCTTGTAGTTGGTAAAGTGCCTTGAGGCGCTCTTCTACTGATAGTTCTTTTTCTTGTTTAGCAGCAGCCATACAATGTCTATATATAAAATTTAACCTGTTTAATCTCTTTTTCTGCGAAATAGAGTGCAAAGTTAGGCATTTTTTTTCTAATTATCTCATAAAAAATGTCTTTTGTAAACTGTTCACTCTCATAATGTCCGATATCAGCCATCACTATTCGGTGATTATTGCTTGTGAAATCGTGATATTTTATGTCGCCAGTAACATAAATCTCGGCGCGTTGAGCTATTGCATCGCCCACGAGTTCGGCTCCGCTTCCGCCGCACAGCGCCACGCGCTTAATCACTGCATTTTCGTCGCCGCTATAGCGTATGGCATCTACATTGAATGTGGTCTTTACCAAAGCCAGAAAATCGGCAAGCGCCATAGGCTCTATATTGCCCACAACGCCAAATCCGTTGTATGGCGATTGGTTGAGCAGCGCTATCACGTCGTAGGCTGGTTCTTCGTAGGGGTGAGCGGCAAGCATCGCTGCCACCACAGCATCCTTGCGGGCTGCATCCACTATCACTTCTACGCGGGTTTCGGGTTCCACATGATGCTCGCCCACTTCGCCGCTGAACGGATGAGCTTCGCTGCCGGCGCGATAGCGGCCTTCTCCGCTGATGCGGTAGCTGCAACTATCGTAATCGCCTATGCTTCCAGCGCCCTGAGCAAACATTGCTTGCTCCACAGCATCGGCATAGTCGGTTGGCACATACACCACCACCTTCACTTGCTTACCTTCGTGAGGACTGAGCACACGCACGTCGCTCAGGCGAAGCTTCTCTGCCATGCCATACGACACGCCGCCGCGGGCACTGTCGAGATTGGTATGCGCCGAGTAGATGGCAATGTCGTTCTTAATGGCTTTTGCCACGATTCGCTGCGTGGGATTTGCTCCGGTTAGCGATTTCAACCCTCTGAAGATGAGCGGATGATGCGATATCACAAGGTTCACACCCCGGTCGATGGCTTCATCTATCACCGCCTCGGTCACATCCACGCACAATAGCGCACCTGTGGCTTGGGCTTGCGCATCGCCCACCTGCAAGCAGGCATTGTCGTAGCCTTCTTGCAGATATCGCGGTGCTATCTCTTCGATTGCCGATAATATTTCTTTTATTGTCGCCAAAATTGGTGCTTTTTTTTACTTCTTCTTGTCGGCCTCGAGTCTTTCGGTGTCGATCTTGAGATATAGCTCTTCAAGCTGCGCTTCGTCGATGCGGCCCGGACAGTCGTTCATCACATCGCGGCCCGAATTGTTCTTTGGGAATGCGATGGTGTCTCTGATGCTGTCGAGACCTGCCAAAAGCGACACGAAGCGGTCGAATCCGAATGCAAGACCTGCGTGAGGTGGTGCACCATACTTGAAGGCGTTCATCAAGAAGCCAAATTGCTCTTGTGCCTTTTCTTCGGTGAAGCCAAGCAGAGCAAACATCTTGTCCTGAAGCTCTGGCTGGAAGATACGGAGGCTACCGCCACCGAGTTCAACGCCGTTAACCACCATATCGTAGGCGTAAGCGCGAACCGCACCTGTGTCGGTGTCGAGCAGTGCTATATCCTCGTCCTTTGGACGGGTGAATGGGTGGTGCATTGCGTAGAAGCGCTGTGTCTCTTCGTCCCACTCAAACATTGGGAAGTCGATTACCCACAATGGCTTGAAATTGTTCTTGTCGCGGAGGCCGAGGCGATTGCCGAGCTCGAGACGGAGTTCGCAAAGCTGCTTGCGAGTTTCCATAGTCTTGCCGCAAAGAATGAGCATCAAGTCGCCCGGCTTAGCACCGAAGCGTTCTGCCCAAGCCTTGAGGTCGTCCTCGCCGTAGAACTTGCCCACGCTGCTCTTGAATGTGCCGTCGGCTTCGTATTTCACCCATACCAGACCCTTGGCACCCACTTGTGGACGCTTAACGTACTCGGTGAGTTCATCTATCTGCTTGCGGGTGTAAGAAGCGCAACCTTCGGCGCAGATACCTGCCACAAATTCGGCGCTGTCGAACACCACGAAGTTCTTGCCTTCGGTCAAGTCCTTGAGTTCCACAAACTTCATGCCGAAGCGGATATCTGGCTTATCGCTTCCGTAGTATTTCATAGCGTCGTGCCATGTCATGCGTGGGAATTCGTAGTCAAATTCCACGTTGCGGGCATATTTGAATATGTGCTTCACCATACCTTCGAAGAGCTGAAGCACGTCTTCCTGCTCTACAAACGACATTTCGCAGTCGATCTGAGTAAACTCAGGCTGACGGTCGGCGCGAAGGTCTTCGTCGCGGAAGCACTTGGCTATCTGGAAGTAGCGGTCGAAGCCTGCCACCATAAGGAGCTGCTTAAAGAGCTGTGGCGACT
The DNA here is from genome assembly GCA_945612775.1 of uncultured bacterium. Taxonomy (GTDB): domain Bacteria; phylum Bacteroidota; class Bacteroidia; order Bacteroidales; family Muribaculaceae; genus SFTJ01. Next base: position 3,985 of record CALZAF010000081.1, read on the forward strand.
GTGGCAATGCGTAGAATTGACCCGGGTTCATGCGCGATGGCACCACGAAGTCGCGAGCACCTTCTGGAGTAGAACCTATCAAGATAGGAGTTTCCACTTCGAGGAATCCGCGCTCGTTGAGGTAGCGGCGCAATTCGAAGCCCATCTTATGACGCAATTCGAGATTTTTGCGCACTGCTTCGCGGCGCAAGTCGAGGTAACGATATTGCATTCTGATGTCGTCGCCACCATCGGTGTTATCTTCGATAGTGAATGGTGGCACATCACTCTTATTTAGGATATTTAGCTCTTGTGCAACGATTTCGATATCGCCGGTGGCGATGTTTTTGTTCTTGCTTGAGCGTTCTTCAACCTTTCCTTTCACTTGTATCACATACTCTCTGCCGAGGTGGTTGGCTGCTTCGCACAGATTGGCGTCGTTTTCCACGTTAAACACTATCTGTGTGATACCATAACGGTCGCGAAGGTCCACGAAGGTCATTCCGCCCATCTTGCGTGCCTTCTGCACCCATCCTGCAAGAGTCACAACTTCGCCCACATTTTCCAAACGAAGTTCTCCACATGTTTTACTTCTGTACATTGTTGTATTTGTATTTTTTTGTCTTATTTTTCCTAATTCTGTGACCTCTTTTGGCTGCTTTCTGCCGCCACGAGTTTAACATACAAAGTTAACAATTTTGCTTAACATAGCAGCAAGTTATGTGCAACTTTTTCTGGCAGACGCCACATTTTGAGCATTTTCGCCCATATTCTCGCACTTTTCGCCCGGCAATTCGCCGTAACCAGCCTCACGCACGGGCACAAAAAAGAGTGGCTGGGGAAACACTTTGCTCGGCGGTGCTCTTGTTAAAGCACTCACTCCACAGTTATTTCCTCAGCCACTATATTTTGTCTGCCTCATCGAGGCGCACTTTTTAAGCCTTCTTCTTTATAATTCTATCGGTGATAAAGCCGTAGCTCGATACCACGCAGAAGCAAATAAATGGAAGGATAAACGATGCATTAACCGATGGCAAAACTTCGTAGCTCCAGTTGTCGATAATCATACCTTGCAATGGAGGCATCAAAGCGCCGCCCACGATTGCCATTACCAAGAATGCCGCGCCAAGGGTTGAATCCTTGCCAACGCCTTCGAGTGCCACACCATAGATGGTTGGGAACATCAAGCTCATGAATAGCGATGTAGCCACAAGGCAGTAAAGACCGGTCTGACCCACTATCAAGATGGCTCCGGCAGTGGTGCACATTGCACAGATGCCAAACACCATAAGCAGCAATCGGCTGTTGACGTACTTCATAAGCGCTGTAGCCACAAATCGGCCGCCCAAGAACAAGCCCATAGCCAAGATGTTATACCACTGGGCTGTAGATTTGTTGATGCCGAGGTTGTCGGCATACTGGATGATGAATGTCCAGCACATAATCTGCGCAGCCACATAAAACACTTGCGTGAGCACGCCCAGACGGTAGCACTTGTTGTGCCAGAGTCGCGAAAGCGATTCGCGCACCTTGGGTTCGTCGGCGCTCGCCACCTTGTTGTCGGTATTGCTCTTTACGCACAATGCTATCACCACAAACATCACAAGCACCACGCAACCAAGTATCACGTATGGGTTTCTGATTACTGCCAAGTCGTGCAAGCGAATTGCATCTTTTGTGGCTTGATCGAGCATCGAGAATCCTATTTCGCGCACTTGGGCGCTGTCGCTATCAAGCGATGATAGCACCACATTACTTGCCACAAACATGCCGCAAAGCGAACCGATTGGGTTGAACGACTGTGCGAGGTTCAAGCGTCGGGTCGATGTCTCGGGCGTGCCAAGCGACAAGATATAGGGGTTGGATGTGGTTTCAAGGAATGCAAGGCCGAATGTCAAAACATACAGCGAGATGCAGAAGAAGCTAAATTCCTGATATTCAGCTGCCGGGATAAACATAAATGCACCCATGGCATAAAGCGCCAAACCGAGCAAAATGCCTTTCTTATAGCTATATTTTCTCACAAATAGCGCTGCAGGAATAGCCATTGTGGCATATCCGCCGTAGAAAGCAAATTGCACCAGCGATGCTTTGGTTGCCGATAGCTCCATCACTGTTTGAAACGCTGCCACCATTGGGTTGGTGATATCGTTTGCAAATCCCCAAAGTGCAAATAGCGAGGTTATTAATATAAACGTGAGTAGATACTTTTTCTCTACCAATTTACTTGTTGCCTTTTCCATGTCAGTATTTAACGTCTTCCTTTCTATTTATCTCTCCTAATGCTATGGCTTGAACAAGTATGTTACCGATGCCAGTGGCTTCTACCGGCCCTGCTATCACTGGCAGACCTGTGGCTTCGCTGGTGAGTCGGTTAAGCAACTTGTTCTGGCTGCCGCCGCCTATGATGTTTATCTTCGATATAGGCTGTGGCAAGAGGGCGTCGAAGTGCTTGATGCCCTTTGCATAGCGTGCCGCAAGGCTCTGAAGCACCACGCGCACTGTTTCGCCTATGTTCTGTGGCTCGCGCATGCCTTTTTCCTTGCAATATTGCACTATAGCCTGCTCCATGTCGCGTGGATTGGCAAAGTCGGTGTCGTCAACGTCGATTACGCTGCCTATTTCCGCTGCTTCGGCGGCTGGCAATATCACGTCGTATGCCACATTCTCGCCTCGTTCTTTCCACTGCGCCATCAAGCGCTGCAAAATCCACAGTCCGGTGATGTTCTGCAGGAAGTTGATCTTTCCGCCCACGCCACCTTCGTTTGAGCATCCGCTCTGTCGGGCTTCTTCGCTCAATATAGGCTCGTCGAGTGTCACTCCAAGTAGCGACCATGTGCCGCTGCTCAGGAATGCGCATCCGTCGGGCGTTACAAACGAGGCGCTCTGGGTGTCGTGACTTCCCACTGCCACCACTTTCACATCGTGGCTCAAGCCCAACTCATCGGCTACTTCAGGAAGGATGTTGCCGCGAATGGTGCCTGGCATAACCACGGGTGGGAACATGTCTTTTCGCAGTCCGAGGCTTTCTATCAGTTCATAGTTCCAGTCTCTTTGCTTTGCATCGAGCAGTTCCGATGTCGATGCTATACTATACTCGCAGTTGGCGTTGCCTGTCAGATAGAAGCTGAACAGGTCGGGCATAAACAGCAGATGCTTAGCCACATCGAGTATCGGTGAACCTTCGCGCTTCATGGCTATCAGCTGATATATCGAGTTGATGTCCATCATCTGCACGCCGGCCTTGGCGTAATGCGCAGCCACATCGTTGTTGGCCACGTATTCTGCGCATAGTCCCGCAGTACGCTCATCGCGGTAGCACACAGGCAAGCCCAAGAGGCAGCCTGCGGCATCCACAAAGCCGAAGTCCACACCCCATGTGTCGATTCCCACGCTGCGGATGCACAAGTCGGGACGCTGCGCAGCCTTGCGTATGCCCGCCTTCATGTCCTCAAACAGCGCTGGGAAATCCCAATAGAGGTGTTTGCCGATGCGTATCTGCCGGTTACCGAAGCGGTGTATCTCTTCTAATCGTAGAGACCCGTCTTCGATATAACCGGCTAATACGCGGCCCGATCCTCCACCAAAATCTGCTGCAAGAAAGGTATTTTTCATGCTATGGAGTTTGGGTGTATGTTAGAACAAACCGTCTTTTGTAGTGTGTCCCACGAAATACATTTCGAGGGCGTCGATTTCTTCTTCAGTGAGCACATCTGGCTCCTTGCCTGCCTGAAGTGCCTGATAGGTCAAGCGGCATGCCATCTCAAAGAACATTGCTCTCTGGTAGGCGTCGTTGAAGTCCTTGCCCACTACCACTTGTCCGTGCTTGAGGAGTTGGATGGTGTTGCGTGTCTTCATTGCCTCTACCACGGCTTCTGCCAATTCGGGGCTGCCTGGACGCAAGAATGGGATTTGTGGAATCACGCGACCCACATATAGCGGAACTTCGGCAGTTACGTTGATGCTTTCTGGGCGGTCCTTCGAGCATGCCAACAGTGTAGCGTATGGGCTCTGGAAGTGAAGCACTACGTTCACGTCAGGACGGTTGCGCATGATGCCGAGGTGGAACACGCTTTCCATCGATGGCTTGATGCCGTTCTGGACTTCGCCTGTAGCCACCTTGCAGATGCTCACTTTCTCTTCCACAAGTTCAGGAAGCCAGCTACCTGTGCCGCTCACCAAGGCTTCGTCGCCTATGCGCCACGACAGGTTACCACTCGAGCAGGTTGTCAATCCAGCTGCTCCCACTCTGCGCGCTTGGCGCACAAATTCTTCAATATGCGATTTTTCGATCATTGTCTTAATGATATTTATTTAAAGGTTATTACTTATACATTGGGCCGTAGGCTGCGCAAGCACGATAGTCGGCGCCTTCCTTGTCCATACCGAATGCGTTCCATGCCGATGGACGGAAGATGTCTTCTTCAGGCACGTTGTGCATCGATACTGGGATGCGCAAGATAGAGCAAAGTGTGATGAGGTCGGCTCCGATGTGGCCGTAGCTGATTGCACCGTGGTTGGCGCCCCAGTTGTTCATCACGTCGTATGCTGTCTTAAATGCGCCCTTGCCTGTTACGCGTGGTGCAAACCATGTGCATGGCCATGTGTAGTCGGTGCGCTTCCACAACTTATCCGACACTTCGTCTGGCAAGTTCACTGTCCAACCTTCTGCAATCTGAAGAGCCGGGCCAAGGCCTTTTATCAGGTTCAAACGAATCATGGTAACTGGCATTTCGGCACGGGTCAAGTAGCGAGATGAGTAACCTCCGCCACGGAAGTAACCATAGTCGGCTGAGCACCATACGGTAGCGTCGAGCATCTTCTTTTGGTCTTCTTCAGTTACGTCATACCATTCGCGCATGATGCCGTTGCCGTTGGCGTCCTTACATTCGCCGCAAGCGTCGAGACAAGCTGCGCCCGAGTTGATGAGGTGCAAGAAACCTTGTGCTTCCTTAGCCACGCCTTCGAGTTCGTAGCCAGTAGTGCGCTTCACTGCCTCTGGGCTCCAATATGTGCGAACATCAGCAAAGATTTGAGCGCGGTTGGTCAAAAGCTTCATGAATAGCATACCCAAACCGTTGAGCACGTCGTTTTCGGTAGCCAAGATGTATGGTTCGCGAGCGCCGTTCCAGTCGAACGAACTGTTGAGGAGTGCTTCAGCGAAGTCGCCGTTTGGATAGAAGTCGGTCCATTGACGTTGACCTTGGAAACCTGCTGCGATGGCGTTGTGACCCACCATTTCTTCTTCGCAACCTGCTGGCAAGTTCTTGTTGCCACACATGAGGTCCTTGATGATTACCATCATCTTAACCACAAATTCCCAATCTTTGTCCTTTTCTTCACGGCTCTTTTGCAAGTTTTCTGGGTTCTTGTCCCAACCTTCCTTGCAGTTCTTCTTGGTCCATGCAAGTGCCTTTTCAAATTCAGCCTTGTCGTAGATTTCTTCAGTCATTCGGCGGATGATTTCCACTTCGTCAACCGATTCTACACGCATACCGAGGTATTCTTCGATAAATGCAGGATCGATAATCGAACCACCGATACCCATACAGATAGAACCAATCTGCAACCAGCTCTTGCCGCGCATTGTGGCTGCTGCCAATGCTGCACGACCGAAGCGAAGCAATTTTTCCTTTACGTCTTCTGGAATCTCTTTCTGGTCAGCTTCCTGAACGTCGCGACCATAGATGCCGAATGCTGGACGGCCCTTCTGTGCGTGTGTTGCAAGCACCGATGCCAAATATACTGCACCTGGACGCTCTGTACCGTTAAAGCCCCATACACCCTTGATTGTCATTGGGTCAAGGTCCATTGTTTCAGAGCCATAGCACCAACATGGAGTTACTGTCAAGGTAATATCTACGCCTTCTCTCTTAAACTTCTCTGCACATGCTGCACTCTCTCCTACACGACCTATTGTAGTATCGGCGATAACAACCTTTACCGGTTCGCCATTTGAATAACGCAAGTTTTCCTCAAACAACTTCTTGGCTGCTTGCGCCATACCCATGGTTTGATCTTCCAGCGATTCTCTCACTTTCAAGGCCCCGCGGCGGCCATCAATAGTAGGACGGATACCAATTACTGGATACGATCCCACCAATCTGTTTTCACTTTTCATTTTGATTAATATTTGGTTAGTTTTTTAGTTTAGTTTTTATATTAGATTTATCTACAAATATAGTCATTTATTTTCGGTTTACAATCAATTAGCAGCATTTTATCACTTTTCGGCATCAACTTGCGTCATTTTCGCCACCTATCACCCACCATAGCAACCGAATTTTTCCTCACTTCTGCTACATTCTCCAATAGAACCGCCGTTTCAGCGCATTTCAAAAGCGCCTATCGCACAGCCACTTAGCAGTCTCGCCGCAATTTTTACAAAATTTTTGAGCAAAAATGCTTGTTTATTCACAAAAAAGCAGTAACTTTGCAATCGCAATTCCGAAAGGAAAACGCTTCGGGGTGT
>CALZAF010000082.1 GCA_945612775.1 uncultured bacterium
AAAAACCATCGGCGATGCTATGATGCGTGCCGATGGTTTTCTGGGATATTATGAAGTAAGAATTAATAGTGCTTGGGGTGTTGTTATAGCGAGCGGTTGATTTGCTCGATATAGTCGAGAATTTCGTCGCGGCCGCGGCCGTCCTCCGACGAGGTTTCGAAAATCGGAGGCAATTCCTCCCAAGTTTCGAGCAGTTGCTTCTTATAGGCAGCCACGTGGCGACCGCCGATGACCTTGCCGAGCTTGTCCATCTTGGTGAACACAATGCTGAAGGGTACGCCGTTTTCGCCGCACCATTCCATAAACTCGAGGTCGATTTTCTGCGGTTCGTGGCGTGAATCCACGAGCACAAAGAGGTTTGTCATCTGCTGACGGCCAAGAACATAACCCTCAATCATTCGGCGCAGCTCTTCGCGGCTGTCCTTGCCTCGGCGAGCGTAACCGTAGCCGGGGAGGTCCACAATATACCATTGCTCATTGATTAGGAAATGGTTGATGAGCATGGTTTTTCCCGGTGTAGATGACGTCTTAGCCAAACCATTGTGCCCAGTGAGCATGTTGATTAGCGACGATTTGCCCACGTTAGAGCGGCCGATGAAGGCATACTCAGGCAGAGTGGTGTTGGGGCACTTGCTTACGGTGCTGTTGCTAATCTCGAATTTTGCCGATTTGATAATCATAGTGAGCAGTTTTTATCGATTAGTAAAGGGAAGTGGGTGTGATTAGTCCACTTCCCTTGATTGTTATTTCGTTTTTGAAAAATTCTTGTTCTAAGAACCGTTCGGGTCGTGCCGATTAGAGGTTGGCGCGAACTATCTCGCTCATCTTATCGAGAGCACTCGAAAGACCGTCGCAATTCTTGCCACCAGCTTGAGCGAAGTAAGGCTGACCGCCACCGCCACCTTGAATAAGTTTAGCGGCTTCGCGAACAATCTTCGAAGCGTTGAGAGCGTCGGATACGAGATTTTCGGCAATCATCACAGTGAGGGTAGGACGGCCGTTTTCTTGAGTGGCAGCAAGGAAGATGATATTTTCCTTAACATTGGCTTTGAGGTCGAGAGCTACGCCCTTCACTACATCGGCTATGCGAGGACCTTTGAGGTAAGCAATCTTTACCGAGCCGGTTTCTACGGCATCGGCAAGCACTTGCTTCGACAGGTTCTTGATGCGCTCCTGCATGTATTCCTCGGCTTGCTTGCGAAGCGAGGCGTTTTCTGCAATCGACTTCTGAAGAGCTACAAGCACGTTAGGCGTGTTGTTGAGGAGTTCGCGAACCTTGCCGAGGGTGTCCTCGATAGAGTAGATGGCGTCTTCTACATTTTCGCCGGTTATGGCTTCGATGCGGCGAATGCCGGCAGCGATGCTGCTTTCGCTCACAATCTTGATCAGACCGATGTTACCAGTGTTGTCAGCGTGCGTACCGCCACAAAGTTCGATCGATGATCCGTATTTGATAACGCGAACCGAGTCGCCATACTTTTCGCCGAACAGAGCCATAGCGCCAAGAGCGCGGGCATCGGCGATAGGCATGTTGCGACGTTCGTCGCGAGGAATAGCCATGCGCACCTTCTCGTTGGCGAGGCGTTCCACCTTGCGGATTTCTTCCTGAGTCATCTTCTGGAAGTGCGAGAAGTCGAAGCGAAGCATCTTGGCATCAACGTAGCTACCTTTCTGCTCAACGTGAGTGCCAAGCACTTCGCGAAGCGCTTCGTGCAGCAAGTGGGTGGCAGTGTGGTTGGCAGCGATGGCGTGGCGAGCTTTCTTGTTGATTGTGGCGTGGAAAGTCTCGGTAACGTCGCTTGGCAACTTCTTTGAAAGGTGTATAGGCAAGTTGTTCTCGCGCTTGGTGTCGAAGATTTCGATAACTTCGTCGCCACAGGTGAGTGTGCCCTTATCGCCCACCTGACCGCCCATTTCGGCGTAGAAAGGAGTGCGGCTGAGCACTATCTGATAGAATTCGTTGTTTTTCTGCTTAACCTTGCGGTAGCGAAGGATTTCGGTATCTACCTCTTCAAGGTCGTAGCCCACAAATTCGGTTTCGCCTTCCTTGAGTTCAACCCAGTCGGTAGCTTCAACGGCAGCTGCATTGCGAGCGCGCTGCTTCTGCTTAGCCATTTCGGCGTTAAACTCATCGATGTTGGCTTCGAGACCATTCTCGCGAAGGATGAGTTCGGTGAGGTCGAGAGGGAATCCGTAGGTGTCGTAGAGCACAAAGGCGTCGGTGCCGCTAATCTTGTCCTTTCCGGCAGCTTTGGTGTCGGCTATCACCTTGTCGAGCATCTTGATGCCTGTTTCAAGGGTGCGGAGGAAACTGTCCTCTTCTTCCTTGATAACGTTCTTGATGAGGGTGCTTTGGCTCTTGATTTCAGGATAAGCTTCGCCCATCGATTCGATAAGGGTGTCGATGAGGCGATACATGAATGCTTCGCGCTGACCGAGGAATGTGTAGCCATAACGAACGGCGCGGCGCAAGATGCGACGAATCACATAACCAGCCTTGGCATTCGATGGCAACTGAGAGTCGGCAATCGAGAATGCTATTGTGCGAACGTGGTCGGCAATTACGCGCATTGCCACATCGCATTGCTTGTCGTCGCCATACTTCTTGTTGGCGATTTCGCCGATTTTAGTGATAAGAGGCTGGAACACATCGGTGTCGTAGTTCGATGTCTTGCCTTGAAGAGCCATGCAAAGGCGTTCGAAGCCCATACCGGTGTCGATAACCTTGTTAGGAAGAGGTTCGAGGCTGCCATCAGCCTTGCGGTTATATTGCATGAACACGAGGTTCCAGATTTCGATTACTTGAGGGTGGCTGCCGTTAACGAGTTCGCGACCAGAGATTTTAGCCTTTTCTTCATCGCTTCGGATGTCGATGTGGATTTCAGAGCAAGGGCCGCAAGGACCAGTGTCGCCCATTTCCCAGAAGTTGTCGTGACGGTTGCCATTGATGATGTGATCCTTAGGCAAGTGCTTTTCCCAGATGGCAGCGGCTTCGTTGTCGCGTTCAAGACCTTCGGGAGCATAACCTTCGAAAACGGTGGCATACAGGTGCTCTGGATTGAGTTTAAGCACCTCGGTGAGGTATTCCCATGCCCAATCGATAGCTTCCTGCTTGAAATAGTCGCCAAACGACCAGTTGCCAAGCATTTCAAACATGGTGTGGTGATAGGTGTCGTGACCCACTTCTTCGAGGTCGTTGTGCTTACCGCTCACGCGCAAGCACTTTTGTGAGTCGGCTACGCGTGGCCACTTAATCGCCACGTTGCCCAAGATAATATCCTTAAACTGGTTCATACCAGCGTTAGTAAACATCAGAGTAGGGTCGTCCTTGATGACCATAGGAGCAGAAGGCACTATCTGGTGGCCTTTGCTGCGGAAGAATTCAATAAATGATTCTCGGGTTTCTTTTGCTGTAAGCATTGCTTGAAATTTATATATAAATGGTTATTTTGTTAATCGCTTTATTTGAAAAAATAAACTTATTGTTTATCTTTGTTGCAATTAGCCTACAAAATTACTCCATAATTACGATTTTTGCAAATGGATAATAATGACTTAAATAAAAAATTCTATAAAATCAGCGACGTGGCTGCCATTTTGGGCATCCCGGCTTCCACTTTGCGCTTTTGGGAGAAAGAATTTACCATCATCAAGCCACGCCGAAATGCCAAGAACATAAGGTTTTACACGCCTAACGACATCGAGACGATACGCAAGGTTTACTACTTGGTTAAGGAGAAAGGCTTGAAGCTCGATGCTGCCCAAGAGCAGATTCGTCGCAATCGCGCTAATGTGGATAAGCGATTTGAGGTGATAGAGCGCCTGAAGGGCATCAGGGAGGAACTTCTCGAACTCGATGAGGCACTATCGAAGTTGGAGTAATACTCTATTGGGATAACGATATTAGACACAAAAATAGGACATTCGGCTGAATGTGATGGGCGATTTAGCCCAAACATGGTTGCCGAGTGTCCTATTTGTTAGTTTATTAGCCGCAGGTCCGTTATTTCAGAAGTTGGTCGGCGAGAGCATTGAGTTGCTCCATTGTGCTGTCCTTAACAGTGGATTCTACGGTCACTATTGGCTGCAATACTGTGATATCCTTTAGGCTTTGCATCATTTCGCACATTTTGCGACCTGCCACAGGAGCCCAGCTGCCGTTCTCTATGATGCCCACGGTGCGGTTCTGATAGTTTTTAGCCATCAGGTGATGGATAAATGTGTCCATCACAGGCATAATGCCGCCGTCGTAGGTAGGTGCTGCAAGCACTAAGCGGTCGTGGCGGAATGCGTCTTCGAGTGCTTCAGCCATATCCTCGCGGGCGATGTCGGCTGTAGCCACACGGATGTCGCTCTTCGAGGCGATGATTTCTTCGAGCGCCAGTGCTGCCTTGGCTGTATTGCCGTGCAGACTGCAATAGGCTATGAATATGCCTTTATCCTCGGCTTGGTAGCTGCTCCAAGTGTTGTAGATATTGAGATAATACTCGAGATTTTCGTTCAATATAGGTCCGTGGAGTGGGCAGATTGTCTTAATATCGAGTGCGGCTGCCTTTTTGAGCAATGCTTGAACTTGTGCGCCATATTTGCCGCAGATATTGAAGTAATATCGGCGAGCTTCGCAGGTCCAAGCTTCGTCGGCGTCGAGGGCGCCAAATTTGCCGAATGCGTCGGCTGAGAAGAGTATGCCTTCGCTCTGCTCGAAAGTCACCATCACCTCGGGCCAGTGCACCATGGGAGCCATGAAGAATTGCAGCGTGTGAGCTCCGAGCGATAGGGTGTCGCCTTCGTTTACCACAAGCATGCGGCTGGTGTAGTCGGTGGTGAAGAATCGCTGCATCATGGGCAAAGCGCGAGCCGAGCAGACACCAGTGAGGTTAGGGTAACGCTCAAGCATCTGGCTGATTACAGCCGAGTGGTCGGGTTCCATGTGGCTGATAATTAGGTAGTCGGGTGTCTTGCCTTGAAGTTCGGCGTCAAGGTTTTGCTGCCATTCGTCGGCGAAGCGGCCATCTACGGTGTCGAGGATAGCTATCTTCTCATCGAGAACAACGTAGGAGTTATATGCTATGCCGTTAGGAATTATGTATTGACCTTCGAAAAGATCGAGTTCGTGATCGTCAACACCAATGTAACGTACGGCATTCGAAATGCTTGGTTTTGCCATATTATTTTTACTTTAGTTGAACAATTAATTGCTATTGTACTGCAAAATTACAATAATTATATGAATATGAGAAATTATTGCCATATTATGCCCCTTTTTATGGCAAAAATAGGGCGACGATTCCGCTGATTATGAGATAGATGTAGATTAACTTGCGGAGTGCGTCGATGCTGATGCGCCGAAACACTATGCCGCCTATGTAGGTGCCGGCAATCACTGCAATAAGCCCATAGCACCACGCTATGCCCACCTCGGCAGTGAGATATCCGTGCCGAGCACGGTAGAGCGTCATCATCAGGTTGCCTATCAGAAAATATGCTTGCGAGATGGCTATGTAGGCCTCTTTCTGCGAAGTGGCTGCGAGGAAGTAAAGCACTGCTGGAGGTCCCTGCATGCCGCAAGTGCCGCCCATAAGGCCCGACAGGGTGCCCATACTTATCTGTGTGGGCAGGGTGGGCTGCAATGCTATGCGTGAACGAATGAACAGGAAATATAGCCCCACGGCAATCAATACTGCGCCGAGCGCCCTCTTGAGCAAGACGTCGCTTATGGTGGAAATAAGTTGCACGCCGAAGTACGACACGATGAGGAATGTGGCGAGTATGGGCAGGAGTTTGCGCCACTCGATGTGCCGCCACAGTTTAACCACAATGATGAGTGAAGTGGCTGATGCGAGCAGTCCCGATAGTGTGGTGGCTTCGCCGTAGGATGGCATGATGTGGGGCAGCACGCTCATGATGAAGATGCCGAACCCAAATCCGCACACTCGCTGCACAAAGCTGGCGGCGAGGGCAAAGGATATCAATATGCATATTGTGGTAACGTCCATTGCTCGTGTTAATAAACGCATATATGCTGCCACACTACATCGGGGTGGGTGGCAGCATATATTTATTTGGTAGATAGTGCTTTTGTCCTAAAATCGATATCTTCCGCGTTGTGAGGAAGATGATTATAGTCTCGACGGGTGTCTTCGTTAGAAAGGAAGGTCGTCGTTTTCGTCCTTGCTTGAAGCGAACGAGTCTGGCTGAACAGGAGCAGCTGGTGCGCCGTAAGGGTCGGCAGCAGGAGCTTGTGGCTGCGCTGGTGCTGCTGCAGCGCCTTCGGTAATCTTTTCGGCAGCAAAACCGCGGATGTTGGTGTAGTAACGGCCTTGATATTCGCGGCTTTCGATGTCGAACTTAAGGTTGATTACGTCGCCAACTTCGAAATTATATTGGTCGGCACGGTCGCCGAAAAAGTCGAATGCTATGGTCTTTGGATAAGAATCCAGAGTTTCAAGCACATAGTCTTGCTTTTTCCATGGGTTACCAGTTGATTTCGCTACGCCTGTAACGAGATCCATCTTCTTGATGATTTTTCCTTTTACTTCCATAAATATGATGATTATTTTCGTTTTTTTCTATTTCTGTGGGGCAATTTTATCCCCGAATTGCAAAATTAAGCAAATGAAACCACTTTTCGCAATAATGCGACAAGATTTTGCAAAAAAAGTTTTCCTCAATATGGCGATTTGCACGCTTTGTCTGTCCCAGCCGCACACGTTGTTGGTAGGGTCGCCATCGTAGAAACGCGTAGTGATGGCGAAATAGATTGTCTCATCTCTGAAATCGGAGCGCTCGCCAACAAACGATGCAGCATACGATGCCAGTGTGGTGGCTGCAAGCACACTCGCAACGACAAATTTTAGGAATTTATTCATATTGAGTATGGCTTTAATGGTTTCTTTGTTATCATTCTCAGGTCACTCGTCGTTTTATTTAAACTGTTCGTGGCGAAATTAGTGACAATTTCTGTATCACAACGGCTTTGTGAAATATTTGTAGATGACTAAGCTGAATTTTGCAATATTGGCAATACTCGCTTTGTAGTTGGCAGATGTGGGGCACTAAAGTTCAAAATAGCAATAAAAGTGTTGAAAAAGACTCCAAAGAGTTTGAAAAATTCTAAAATTCCTCGGCAAGAGGGGCAAATAAGCAATAAATCTCCTATCTTTGCAAAGTTAAAGTAAAACCATTAAAAATTTTTATGACAGAACAGACAACAATAATAAACGCAATAATCGAAGGAATACAAGACCGAAAGGGCAAAAACATTACTCACGTCGATATGAGCGGCATAGAGTGCGCCGCAACACAGCATTTCATTATTTGCACTGGATCGAGCACCATGCAGGTGGGGGCTATAGCCGACAGCGTGCGCGAATATCTGCTTGAGCACCTCGATGTGAAGCCGTATAACTACGACGGATACCAGAATTGTCAGTGGATTGTGCTAGACTATGGCACGATTTATGTACATGTGTTTTTGCCTGAGTATCGCGATTTGTACCGACTTGAAGAGTTGTGGAGCGATGCAAAGATAGTCGAGATACCCGATTTAGACTGATTCGTGCCGATTTTGACAAGAGAATTAAACATCGGGAAGGCGATAAATGTTTTATGTTAAGCAAATAATGACTAAGAAAACTATATTATTAATATGAATAAAAGTGGTGACAAATTACCCAACGGCAAATTTAAGTTTAGCATCTACTGGATGTATGCCGTGATTCTTGCGGTTCTCTGCGGCATCTACCTGTTCGGAAGCGAATCGGTGGCAGAGAAGGAGGTTTCGTGGTCGGAATTCCAGAGCTATGTCGAAGGAAAGGGTGTTAAGTCGATAGTGGTGGTCGAGAATAAGGTTGAGGCCGAGATTACCGATTCGCTTGCCAAGAAATTGTTCCAAGGCTATACGCCGGGCAAGGGCAATAAGGCGAAGGTGGTGGCTGGCATTCCATCGAGCGACCGCCTTGAAGGGAAAATCGACGAATGGGAAAAAACCGGTAAATTCAACGGCGAAGTGAAGTATGAGTCGAACCGCAGCGTCTGGAGTCAGTTGCTGTGGTCGTTCGGTCCGCTTGTGCTTTTGGTGATTTTCTGGTTCTGGATTATGAATCGCATGTCGGGTGGAGCTGGCGGCGGCAATGGCGGCGTGTTCAGCGTGGGCAAGTCGAAGGCTAAACTCTTCGACAAGGACAATGCTCCCGAAGTGACATTCAAGGACGTGGCTGGTCTGGCTGAGGCTAAGACCGAAGTGGCTGAAATAGTGGATTTCTTGAAGAATCCTAACACATACACCAATCTTGGTGGTAAGATTCCTAAGGGCGCATTGCTTGTAGGCCCTCCAGGAACGGGTAAAACTCTCTTGGCTAAGGCTGTAGCTGGCGAGGCTAATGTGCCTTTCTTCTCGCTTTCGGGCTCCGATTTCGTCGAGATGTTTGTGGGCGTGGGCGCTTCGCGTGTGCGTGACCTCTTCCGTCAAGCTAAGGAAAAGTCGCCTTGCATCGTGTTTATCGACGAAATTGATGCCGTGGGTAGAGCTCGCGGCAAACATGCCAATATGGGCTCGAACGATGAGCGCGAAAACACTCTTAACCAGTTGCTTACCGAGATGGACGGTTTTGGCACCAACAGCGGCGTGATAATTCTTGCTGCTACCAACCGAGCCGATATCCTCGACAAGGCATTGCTCCGTGCCGGACGTTTCGACCGCCAGATTTATGTGGAATTGCCCGATTTGAACGACCGTAAAGAGGTGTTCAATGTGCATTTGCGTAATGTGAAGATTGATTCGAGCGTTGATGTTGATCTTTTGGCACGCCAGACTCCTGGATTCTCGGGAGCTGATATTGCCAATGTCTGCAACGAGGCCGCACTGATAGCTGCTCGCCATAAGAAAACTGTGGTGCAGCGTCAAGACTTTATGGACGCAGTGGATCGCATTATCGGCGGTCTTGAAAAGCGCACCAAGATAACTACCGCCGAAGAGCGTCGCTCAATAGCCGTTCATGAGGCTGGTCACGCCACCATCAGCTGGCATTTGCAGTATGCCAATCCGTTGATTAAGGTAACTATCGTTCCTCGCGGCAAGGCGCTGGGTGCAGCATGGTATCTGCCTGAAGAACGACAGATTACCACTACTCAGGCGCTGCTCGACGAGATGTGCTCTACGTTGGGCGGTCGCGCTGCCGAGGAAATTTTCTTGGGTCGCATCTCTACTGGCGCCGCCAACGACCTCGAACGCGTAACCAAACAGGCTTATGCTATGGTAACATATTTCGGTATGAGCGAATTGTTGCCTAATATTTCGTATTACGATTCTACGGGTCAGAACTATGGCTTCACTAAGCCTTATAGCGAAACCCGCGCTAAGGTAATCGACGATGAGGTGTCGCGCATAATAGCCGAACAGTATGAGCGCGCTAAGCAGATTCTTCGCGACAAGGCTGCCGGTCACAACGAGTTGACCGAGGTGTTGCTCTCTCGCGAGGTAATCTTTACCGAGGATGTTGAACGCATATTCGGAAAGCGCCCTTGGACTTCGCGCACCGAGGAAATTCTCAGCAAAGATGACGAAAATGCCAGTGTCGTCGGTGCAAATGTCGAAGTCGGAGGCAAGGAACATGCCGATTCCGATGCTCCATCTGCTGCCGGCGATGGTGAAGAGGTTAAGGCGGGCGATTCGCCTGTGGTCCCTCCTCCATTTCCGCCGATAGATAAGTAATCCGGTCTTGAGGTACAAAAGAATTTTTTACACATTATATATATGGGCGGGCGGGGAGCTCGCCCATATTTCGTACTCGTGGGATTCTTCAGCCGGGGGCTATTGGCGATGCAATGGGCTAAATTTCGTTGACGGGGAGATTCTTTACCGGCTGTTGAAAATATCTCAGAAAAAAAGATTCGGTCGTAAGGTGCTGACTTACGGAGCGTTGCACGGGGATGTTTAAAAATACCTCAAAAAATCTTGCGAAAAGTTTTGTCGGTTCGGAAAAAGGTGTTAACTTTGCACTCGCTTTCGGGAATGAACGAGATTTCCCGGGGCGAGACGGAGGTCATTGAAATACTTGCAACAAAGACGAAAGTAGTACAAAGGAACAGTGAGAGACAAGGTAAAATGTCAAAAGAACAGTTTCCGTCGATGATACGCTTGAGTTAAAAAGATACGAGACAGGTAAAGATACAACAGCGAACAATAAAGGGCATCCGAGCGGACGGCGAATCGTTGGGTCGGCGCGGCGTAGGACCACGGGTCCGACGGCGCCACGGTCTTAAAAACAAGAAAAAAGAACAAACAAGATATACAACAACGAAGAGTTTGATCCTGGC
>CALZAF010000083.1 GCA_945612775.1 uncultured bacterium
TCGGGTTTGATACATATTTTGATTTGCAACACTAAGATAGGTGAAAAATCCGACAAGACAAAATACCGAGTATCTTTCTGTTACTCAGGTACTTATAAAAAGTTAAACTAAAGTGCTACGGAATTTAGAAATCCAAATAATATAACCACTAAACACTCAGACTATGAAATCTCCTATCTTTCGGCTTATTACATTGTCGCTAATAGCCATCGTTACTGCCTTGACTGCATCGGCAGGCGATTATTCCTACTACAAGAACATATCCGTAACGGTTAATAACCCCACCCCTGCTCGCGGCACTGTATATCTCACCCCAGGTTTGGGCGACAAAAATTCCTCTCGCGTAGCAGTTCGAAACTCTAAAGCGGCTTCTACGGTCGAGGGATGCTTTTCCACCAGCAGCAGCAAAGATTATTCGTTTACCGTCAACTGCTGGGTTTTTCCTGAGAAAGGATATATACTGCGTTGCATCTGCACTCAAAAAGCTTATAACGCAAATGATTATCTTTCCCAAGGGTTTATGATGGACGAAAATAAGCTTCTTTATTCATTACCGTTAGCAGTGGATAACGACACCGTCAACAACTGTTCTCGCCAAGGCTCCGACTACGACCAAAGCACATTTCGGCCAGCTGTTACACGCAAATACTACGCCATTTTCGAACCTGCCAAGCAATCCACCATACGCACCACTCGTCGCGGCGAACTCGAGACTAAAATCAAAAATAGCACCTACGGTGAACATGTCAACGAACTCGTGATATCCGGACCTCTCAACGACGATGACCTCATGTATTTAGGCGACCTCCCGAGTCTAACTCGTGTCGACCTCTCTAACGCATCATTCACCTCCATTCCAGATATGTGTTTCTTCACAGCGCGCCAGATTGTTTCTATCATTCTTCCACGAACAGTCACTACGATAGGATATAATGCCTTTGGATACTGCACAGGGCTGCTTCCTGTTAACATACCGCCATCGGCAAAATTCGAGTCCAATATTCGAGAAGAGTGCACTGTGTGGAATTATCTACAGCCCGAAAAATCAAGCGACGACGACGATGATGATGATGCTTACAGCGGCTACTTAAATTTATTAGATTCACTACTTTAATAGCAACATAACGAAGAGAGATACCGGATTTTGCGCCCCAGTATCTCTCTTCGTTATAATAAGATGAGCTATCCTATATATTCATAGCCCAATTGTTCTATCTTGGCTATTATCACCTCAGGCTTAGCGTCGCCTTCTATATATGCGATTCCTGATGCAAGGTCCACTGTAACCTTCTCTACGCCTTCTATTGCAGCAAGGTTCTTCTCTACATTCGCTTGGCAGTGTGCACACATCATGCCCTTAATCTTATATTCCTTTGTCATAGTAGTTTTGTTATTTTTGATTTCTCTTGTTCGCTTAATCTTACCCACTTGCGTCGCCACCAAAAGCGTCACAAGCACTATGCTGCACACCACATTCACCCACGAAGTGCAGTGCGAGCAGCTCATCGCCTCACTCGCCATTCTCGGCACAAACCATGCCGCCGGCAGCACATAATCTACTATTATTCCGAAGGCAATAGCCCCTCCTATTATTGCCGCCAAATAGGCTATTGTGGCTTTTCGCCCGAACGATCGGTTTATCACAAGCACCGACGCGAAATTGGCTGCCGGACCTGCCATCAGCAGCACAAGGGCTGCCCCGGGAGTTAGCCCCTTGAGCATCAGCGATAGGGCTATAGGTATCGAACCTGTGGCACAAACATACATAGGCACCGAGAGCGCAAGCACCACAAGCATATTTAGCAGTGGATATTGCGCAAAGGCTGCGAAAAAGTCGTCGGGAACGCACACCGTTATCAGGGTGGCTACCACAAGTCCTATTACCAGCCATCGACCTATGCTCTTCATCATGTCAATAAAGCCATATCGCAAAGCCTCGAGCACCTTGCCCATCAGCGTGGTTGCACGTGGCGGCTCGCTGCAGCAGCAATCATCGTGGCAGCAACAATCGTCGTCATCATCATCTTCGCAATCGCAATGGTGGTTATTGGTTTCATTCACTGGCTGAACGCCCTCGCTGCGCTCCACCCACGCCACAAGCAAGCCGCCCACAAGCGCCGTGACAAGAGCTGCCACTGGCCTTATCACAGCAAATGCCAAACCGAGCAACGAATAGGTGGCTGCTATGCTATCCACTCCGGTCTGCGGCGTGGCTATTAGAAACGAGGTAGATGCGGCTCGCGATGCTCCGTTATTGCGCAGCGACACTGCTGTAGGCAGCACTCCGCAAGAGCATAGCGGCAACGGTATGCCGAACAGCGCCGCCTTTATCACCGACCTGGCATCGCTGCCTGCCAAGTGCTTCGAATAGATGCTCTGCGGTACAAACGAATGTAGCAAACCTGCCGCTAAAAAGCCTAACAGCAGATAAGGCGACATCTCGTTGAGAAGCATTATAAATGTATTGAATATATCCATAATTGCATGTTATTATTTATTGTTTTTTCGCATGCAAAGCTACACATATTCATCCTTTCGTCCATTATACAATTTCCACTATCTGTTGCACATTTTTGAAACCTTGTCCCCTAAAAAAATTGCGATTCACACATCAGTGAGAGGTTTGCGCTTTATCGAGCTCTGCTTATACTCGGTAGGCGTTACGCCTGTAGTCTGCTTAAATTGCCGCGACAAGTGCGCCACACTCGAATAGCCCAGCCTATAAGCTATCTCCTTAACCGACAATTCATTATATTCAAGCAACTCTTTCACGCGCTCTATTTTATGTGCAATGTAGAATTTTTCGATACTGCGTCCTTCGTGTGCTGTGAATATTCGAGACACCTGCGAATAATCCATCCCGAGCGACGAGGCAAGTTCTGTGCTAAGTTTTTCCTCCCCGCCTGCTCGAGCCATCTCTATTACCTTGGCCTTTATCTGCTCTACAACAGCATCATTGTGGTCGCGCACAATCTCAAATCCCAATTCGCGCAGCAGGCGGTCGAGTTCTGCCATTGTTTCGGCATCTATCTCGCCTTCGGTTTCCACCTTGCCGAGCGATATCGATTTCACTGAAATATTCTTCGATTGCAGCAATTCTTCCACCGCCATTATGCAGCGGGGGCATACCATATTTTTTACCGTCAGTATCATATTATCAGACTTCTTTATTTCAGCGTCATCAAGCGCTTGGCGTTGCCCACTATCCATATCACATCGTGAGCCTCGAATTTTTCATCGCCCGTGGGCTTAATATACTCGTCGCCACGCTGTATTGCCACCAGCAGCGAGGCATACTCGTCGCGCAACCCTGCCTCCGCCACCGTCTTTCCCAATATAGGCGACGTTTCGCTCAGTTCGAAGTGCACAAACTCCATATTATGCTTGTCGAATGGCACCACTGTCACCTCCGACGATTGTTCCACTATCGGCAGCAGGGTCTGTATCTGCTCATCGGTGCCTATCACAGCCATGTGGTCGCCGGGGAAGATGCGCATCTCGCCATTTGGCACCGGATAGCAGTTAGCTCCGCGCGTGATGCTCGCTATATTCACGCCATACACCTTGCGGAGATTTGAATTCTTGAGTTTTTCGCCCACAAATGGGCAGTCGTAACCCACAGTCATATATGCCATGTGAAGGTCCGACACCAAATTATTATCCTTGCCGCTGCGATGAAGTTCGCGCTCGTTAAGATTCTGCAAGAAATGTTTTTCCATCGACATCAATCGGCGGCGTATTCGGCGTGAGAATGTGAGCACCGTAATTATCAATATCACCAGTGCCACCAACGCCATTCCTGTGCGGCCAAAGATGTTGTGCAGATACACCAGCAGCAGCACGCTCGCCAAGATGATACGCAATATTGCCATCACCACCAGTGGCACATCGTTGCGACGGCCATTTATCTGATTGAGCTTCTCATACTCGCTGCGGCGGGCACTGGGCGATGCAAGCGCAAAGAGGAACGGCGACATCACCGCCACTGTCACACCAGCTGCCACCAAGCGGCCATAATGGTCGCCAAGCCAGTTCTCCACTATCGGCTCGAAATACTGTCGCGACACAAGCATAATGGCTATCAGCAGCGAGGCATAGAGCACTATGCGCCACAACGAGCGCACGGCTATTGCTCGCCATATCACTGCGCTCTCGCTCTCCGACTGCTTCTTGCTATATCGTTCAAGCAGGAAGTTGAGCTTGTCGGGCAGATGTCGCACCACAAAGTCGTAGCACGGGTCGGCTGCCTTGATGAAATATGGCGTGAAGAAGGTGGTTATCACCGACACTGCCACCACTATCGGGTAGATTACGGCATCGAGCACTCCGAGCGACATACCCATCGAGGCTATAATAAAGGCAAATTCGCCTATCTGCGTAAGGCTGAAACCCGATTGTATGGCTATTTTGAGCGGTTGACCGGTGATTAGCATACCTGCCGATCCGAAGATTATCATACCCACTATCACCACCACGGCAAGGATGGCTATGGTGCTCCAATGTTGCGATATTATCTGCGGATTCACCATCATACCCACCGAGATGAAGAACACTGCACCGAAGAGGTCCTTCACGGGCTTCATCACGCGCTCTATGCGTTCGGCTTGTATCGTTCCTGCCAATATCGAACCCATCACAAAGGCTCCAAGCGCCATCGAAAAACCGGTCTTGGCTGAGAACACCGCCATTGCCAGGCACAAGCCCATAGATATCACAAGCAGCATCTCGTCGGTAATCGACCGCGATACGCGTTTGAAGAAGGTGGGGAGCACCCACACGCCCACCGTGAACCATATCACAAGGAAGAACACCAGCCTGAGCATGCTCATGAGCATCTCGCTGCTTTCAACGCTGCTGTTGATTGCCACCGACGAGAGCAGCACCATCATCACCACTGCAAAGAGGTCCTCGCATATCAGCACGGCAAGCACCAGCGAGGCAAATCGCTTATGCTTTACCCCGAGGTCGCTAAATGCCTTGATTATTATCGTGGTGGACGACATCGACAACATTCCGCCCAAAAACAGGCTGTCGATATTGCCGAAATCGAGCAATTTGCCGGTCACGAAGCCGAAGGTCATCATCCCTATCACTATCACCAGTGCCGTCACCACTGCCGATCCGCCCACATTGAGCAGTTTCTTGAAGCTAAATTCAAGCCCGAGGGTAAATAGCAGCACCACTATACCTATTTGTGCCCAGAATTCTATGTTTGCCTCTGTGGTCACCGATGGCAATAGCCACATGTGCGGACTTGCCAAAAAGCCTGCAACGATATATCCCAGCACTATAGGCTGCCGCAATCGCTTGAATATCAACGTAGATATTGCTCCAAGCACCAATATCAGCGCCAGGTCGGAAATCAGGCTCTCCACTGAGAGTTCGCTTATTGCCGTCATTGTCTCTGCACCGGCTGCAGCAGATGCACTTTCGCCCGCTACTGCTATCATGTTCAGAATAATTCCTATCATCGGTTTTTTGTCTTATTTTTGCTCTTGCTGAGCGCATTTTCTCTCTGATTTTTGCCTCAGTTTCATCTTTAATCATACTTATCTATGCAAATATAATAATTTATCTCCTATCATTTTGCCTATTTATTGCTCCATAACCTTTTTTAATTCTTGCCTATGCCATTTTTTTAGAGTATTTTTGCACAAAATTAATACATTATGGCACGAACTGACCAAGAACTTCAAGGCGTTACACTTCTGGGCAACCAAGGCACTAAATATGCCGACAACTACGCACCCGAAGTGCTCGAAACTTTCCCTAATAAGCATCCCGAGAACGAATATCTCGTCACTTTCAACTGTCCTGAGTTTACCACGCTTTGCCCTAAAACCGGGCAACCTGATTTCGGAAAAATCATCATCAACTACATTCCGCGCGAACGCATGGTGGAGAGCAAGAGCCTTAAACTCTACCTTTTCAGCTTCCGCAACCATGGCGATTTTCACGAGGACTGCGTGAACATTATAATGAAGGACTTGGTGAAGCTTATGGACCCAAAATACCTTGAAGTGGTGGGCGTGTTTATGCCTCGTGGCGGCATTTCAATCTACCCTTTTGCCAACTATGGCGATGCCGAACACCAGGACATGGTGCGCCAGCGTATGCTTGCAATGTTCCGAAACCAATAACTATAGAATCTGTATTATACGATGTGGAAAATTCATAAAATATCATACTCGTTGATTGGCGAAGGCTACTTCTCTGGCTCGCCGGCTGTGATTATCAGCTTCGCCGGTTGCAATCTACACTGCTCGTTCTGCGACTCGCTGCACGACGACGGCACCAACATGTCGCTCTACCAGATTGTTAACGAGATTAAGAAGTATCCTAAAGTTGATTTGGTGCTTCTTACTGGCGGCGAACCTGCCATTTTCATCGATCAAGATTTCATCGATGCCATCAAGCGCACCGGCAAAAAGATTATCATCGAGACCAATGGCACCAAGAAGCTGCCTAGTGGCATCGATTGGGTAACTCTTTCGCCTAAGCACAGCTTTGCTGGCGGCGACGCTGCACCTGTGGTGCTCACTGAGTGCAACGAGCTTCGCGTGGTGTATCTCGGTCAGGACATTTCACAATATGCTGCCATCAAGGCCGACCATCGATATCTGCAGCCATGCTACTGCGAGGAAAAGGAGATGCGAAACTACATCCTGCAATCTTGCATCAATGCCGTTATGGCTAATCCAAACTGGTCGCTTTCGCTTCAGATTCAACGAATTATCCCCACCGAATAGAGTTGATACATCACCCGGCAATGGTTGATGCATCGATTGGCAAACACAGCCTTTGGGCTTCCATTTGTTTTAAGAATTTTATTTAACTGAAAACTACATTATAAATCAAAAAAGTAAATTTTTTACTCTCTATGAAACAGGACATGATTGTTATCTTAGACTTGGGTAGTCACGAAAACACCGTCTTGGCTCGCGCTATTAGAGCTCTTGGCGTTTACAGTGAAATCTATCCTCACGACATCACTGCTGACGAACTCAAGGCATTGCCTAACGTGAAAGGTATCATCATCAACGGTGGCCCTAACAACGTAATCGACGGCGTTGCTATCGATGTTAACCACGAAATCTATCAGGCTGGCTTCCCTATCATGGCTGCTGGCCACGACAAGGCGCTTTGCGACGTTAAACTTCCTCAATTCACCAATGATGAACAAGCTATCAAGGATGCCGTTAAAGGCTTCGTTTTCGATACTTGCAAGGCTGAGGCTAACTGGAACATGACTAACTTCGTCAACGACCAAATCGAGTTGGTTCGCCGTCAGGTGGGCGACAAGAAGGTGCTTTTGGCTCTCTCGGGTGGCGTTGACAGCTCGGTAGTGGCTGCACTCCTGCTCAAGGCTATCGGCGACAACCTTGTTTGCGTTCATGTTAACCATGGTCTTATGCGTAAGGGCGAATCTGAAGACGTTGTCGAGGTGTTCCGCAATCAGCTTAACGCCAACCTTATCTACGTTGATGCTACCGAACGCTTCCTCGGCAAGCTTGCTGGAGTTGCCGACCCTGAACAAAAGCGCAAAATCATCGGCGGCGAGTTCATACGCGTTTTCGAAGAAGAAGCTCGCAAACTCAATGGCATCGAATTCTTGGGTCAAGGCACCATCTACCCCGACATCGTGGAAAGTGGCACTAAGACTGCTAAGATGGTGAAGTCGCACCACAATGTTGGCGGACTTCCTGAAGACCTTCAGTTCAGCCTCGTTGAACCTCTCAAGCAGCTCTTCAAGGACGAAGTTCGTGCTTGCGGTATCGAACTTGGCTTGCCTCACCACATGGTTTATCGTCAACCATTCCCTGGTCCTGGTCTTGGCGTGCGTTGCCTCGGCGCTATCACTCGCGAACGCCTCGAAGCTGTGCGCGAAGCCGATGCTATCCTCCGCGAAGAATTCCACAATGCTGGCCTCGACAAGAAGGTTTGGCAATATTTCACCATCGTCCCTGACTTCAAGTCGGTGGGTGTTCGTGACAATGCTCGCTCGTTTGAATATCCTGTAATCATTCGCGCTGTCAACACCGTAGATGCTATGACTGCTACCATCGAACACGTCGATTGGGCTATTCTCGACCGAATCACTGCTCGCATCCTTGCCGAAGTGAAGAACGTAAATCGCGTTTGCTTCGACATGTCACCTAAGCCAAATGCTACCATCGAATGGGAATAATCAGTGGCTGTATCTACACTAACCTATAATTTGCGAGGCGCTCGGAATCTTTTTCTCCAAGCGCCTCGCTTATTTTTTGCTTCATTTCCACTCGGCTATAAGCCAAAATACTCTTTATATCGGTCGTAGAGATGTCCTGCCTGCAGGTAAGCCGACTGCGGACTCATAAAGTGGCTGAATTCGAATGTTATCGCCTTGTCATAGCCTGCTCGCTTGGCTGCTTCGAGTTTCAAGCGCAGTTTGTCGAATTTTATCGGCAAGAACTTTATTGGCATATCGCGATCGAAGGTCTCGGCATTGGTCCAGCACTGCATTCCGTAACGGTCGGCAAGGCGCTTATTCACCTCGAAGAAGGCATCGAGTTCGTCATAATCGATATGCCCGTCTTGAAATGCACACGCATCCACCACGTCGTGTATTCCGTCGAATATCTCATCCCATTCTTTCTCGTGCTGCGCCACGCTCACTGCCTCGTCTTTGGTCAGCGCACTTCCGCTCGCCATCACGGCTTTCTTTCCGTCAATCCATGGCGAAATAAATGTTGGCAGTCCGCCCGACACGTCCTTGCACTGCTTTCCCATATCGTGAAATGCCCGTATTGCTCCCTTGGTGGCTCGACTAATCTCTCCGCTGATATACCACCCTCCGAAACTCTTATGACGGCTCCCGTAGCCGCGCCACACTTCTTCTATCACGTGCTTGTTGTCCTCTATCTCCCATGTTAGGTCGCCTGTATCCCAATAGCGGCCTGAATCATAGAGCCCGAAGTAAAATTTCATACCGTAGCGGTCGGCAAGCGTAAGAAACATCTCTAAGAGGTCTTGCGATGGCTTATAGCAACCTTTGCCTATCAGATAAGGCGAATTATATGTAATGAATTTCCTGTAACCTGAGCGTATCATTATCACGGTGTCGATGCCTATGGCCTTCATGTGCCTAAAGTCGGCATCCCACTCTTTCACGCCCCAATTCTGGTGCGGAATGTCGTGCGATATCTCGTCGAGGAATGTTCCGGTTATCGGCAATGCATTTTTGCGCTCCACAAGCCAGAAATTATCGGCTGTCTGCACTGCGTTGCGCACCGATTCATCGTCGGCATCGCGCGTCATACCCATTAGCGATGGCGCTGCAGCTGTAGCCGCTCCCACCATTGCCAATTCCTTCAAAAATTTTCTTCTGTCTCCCATATCGTGATTTTCTTGCGCTAAATATTAGTTTTATGGTTGATTTTCTTTGCCAAGTAGGCTTATTCTATGACAAAGATATCTATTTTTTTCGTTACGCCAATTACTTTTCATACGAAAAATAGACTCACGCCCAGCACGCTGATAATTGCGCCAAGCACTTCGCGCATCGTCACGCGCTGCTTGAATATTAGATACGATGGTAGCAAGATAAATATCGGCGTCAACGCCATGAGTGTCTGCGCTATGCCACTCTCAGTGTATCGCACTGCCATCAGCGACAGCGATACGCCTATAAACGGACCTGTAATTGTTGCACCTATCGCTGAACGCATGCCCACTCCGTCGGCTACGCATCGACGCAAATCGCCTAATTTTCCGCTTCTGGCAAGTATCAATGTAAAAAATATCAATCCCGTGATTGCTCTAATCATAGTTGACGCAAATGGCATTATCATTTCTTGCGTGGTGTCGGCTGCGGGCAGAGTAGCTTCGTAATAATCCATACCTATCTTGCTCAGCACAAGTCCAACGCCCTGACCTATGCCTGCACCAATGCCTAAAAGCACTCCTTTGATGGGCAATTTTAGCGAAATTTTTGTCTTTCCGCCGCCTTTTCCGAGTACCGACATGCCTATACCGAATATTGTCACCAACATACCCACCACTGCAGTGCCGCTCATTCGCTCGTCGAGCAATGCCCATCCTGCTCCGGCAGCTGCAAGTGGCGCAAGCGTCATAAAGAGCTGTCCAAATCTCGATCCTATAATTATATAGGAATTAAACAAGCAATAATCCCCAAACACATAGCCAACAAGTCCGGAGAGCGACAACC
>CALZAF010000084.1 GCA_945612775.1 uncultured bacterium
CACATTGCCGACACCATCATTATGATGCATGACACTATCTTAATATGATATATATATCTTCTGCTGCACATAGTAAATTAAAAACTTAGGTATTGATAATCCTGATGATTCATGCCTCTTGGGTCCATTGTGGAGCTTCTTACCAAAAGCGAGTCATACCATCTCGCTTGGCTATCGTAGAGGTCGAGGCCGTGCATTCTATCAAGCTCTTTAGACCCATATTTATAAGGCTGTACAGCCTCTGCTGTGGCGAATGGGGTTCCGTAGGGATAATAGTCGGTGCTTTCCACCACTGCGCCGTCTTGTCGCACTACGCTGCACACATTGGGCACCGCCACTGCCGACATTGATATAATGCAGCCGAACAGCAGCAAAAGAGCAGTTATGTATCGCCGAATATTCATGCGCTCCGATGTTAAGGTTAGTTTTACAAATTTATACAGTATTTCTTATAATTGCAAGAAAACATGGCTAAATCAGCCGATAATCGGTGCGAGAAATGTTATTAGCGACACCCCCTTCCAACAATAATCAAGGCGGAAGGCAAGCCACTTGCAGCAAGCCTTCCGCCTCGGGGATATTTTAGGGATTGATTATCCGCTCAGGGATTATTTCACATCGATAGATATTGTAACCGGTTTCACGCCTGATGCCTTGGCTGTGAACACTATCTTGCCGGCTTGCTTGCCCGACTTGATAATTGCAGTCAACGCACCGCTGAAGAGATTCATTTCCGGATTCTGGAATGGCAGCAAGCATGTAGGGTCGCCATTGGCTGTTGCCAGGAACTCGCCCGCACCGGTAACATCAAATCGCACCAGTCGGCTGTCGGTAGGCACCAAATTGCCATCACGGTCAGCCACTTGCACGGTAACGTAAGCCAAGTCTTCACCATTGGCTGACAGAGTGCTGTGGTTAACTGTAGCCACCAAGTGGTGTGCCTTGCCTGCGGTTTTCACCACTTTCTCAGCCGCTTTATTGCCTTGGGCATCATAAGCTACTACTTTTAGTTCACCTGGCTCATATTTCACCTCGTTCCACATCAGGCGATAGCGGTTGACCACGGTAGAATCGTTTTTCTCGCGTATGCCTTGGCTCTTGCCGTTGACAAACAGTTCTGCCTTAGGATAAGATGTATATACAAACACTGGAGTCACTTCGCCCTCACGGCCTTTCCAATTCCAGTGAGGCAGGATGTGCAGTGTGGCATCTTCGGTGTTCCACTTCGAGCGATATAGGTAATAGCGGTCCTTAGGCAACGATGCCAAGTCGATAATACCGAACACGCTGCTATGATTAGGCCAAGCGTCGGTATCGTAAGGCGTTGGCTCGCCCAGATAGTCGAAACCGGTCCAAACAAACTGGCCTATCATCCATGGCAAATCGTCGTCGGCAGCGAAGTCGTAGTCTGGAATGTTCGACCAATAGCAATATTCAAGGTCATACGACGAACTTTGATGGTTGGGGTACATAGCGCCAAACTTCTGCTCTACGGGGAACATATACACGCCGCGCGACGACACAGTAGAGGCTGTTTCCGAGCCAAGAATGATGTGTTGAGGCAGCTTGCCGTAGGCTTCGTTGTAGCGTTTTACCTTATAGTTAAATCCTGGAATGTCGAGAGCAGCAGCAAAACCGTTGGTTGTAACGGCGTCAAACTGGTCCATGCCGCAGGTCACTGGGCGTGTAGGGTCTTCGCGGTGGCAGATGTTCTGAAGGAAGTTCATCTCAGCCACGCCGTCGGGTCCCCACTGGCTTGGCACCTCATTACCCACGCTCCACATCACCACCGATGGGTTGTTGCGATAGTGGTGAAGCATATTCATCATGTCGCGCTCTGCCCACTCGGCAAATATCGAACCATAGCCGTTGCGGCACTTTGGACGGAATGCCCAGTCGTCGAAGGGCTCTATCATCATCATAAAGCCCATCTCGTCGCATAGCTCCACAAGTTCGGGCGCTGGCATATTATGCGAAGTGCGAATGGCGTTGCAACCCATATCCTTAAGCATCTCGAGCTGATGGCGAATAGCCGAGCGATTAACGGCAGCACCGAGCGGACCAAGGTCGTGGTGATTGCACACACCGCGGAATTTAGTCACTTTGCCGTTCAAGAAGAAGCCTTTTTCGGGTATATATTCGAGCTTGCGCACACCTATGCGGGTGGTATAGCAGTCGCGTTCCACGCCGTCCTTTAGCAGACGGGTCACCACGGTGTAGAGATATGGCGATTCGGGCGACCAGAGTTTAGGATTGCTCAATGCTATGTTCTGAATGGCTGGTTGATCGCCGTTTACGGTGTGGATGGTGTTGTTCTCGCCCACCACGCGGCCATCGGCATCGAGGAGCTGTGTGCGCACCTCAATTTTATCGGATTTCTGTGCGCCTACTATGCTGGTGCGCACGTTCACAGTGGCAAAGTCAGCCGATACGTTAGGTGTGGTCACGTAGGTGCCCCACACTGGCACATGCAGCTTGTCGGTAACCACCAGATGCACATTTCTGAAGAGTCCTGCACCAGGATACCAGCGCGACGATTCGGCATAGTTCTCCAGATTGACTTGAAGGGTGTTTTCTCCTGCCTTTACGGCTTCGTCGATGCAAAGGTGAAACGAGTTGTAGCCAAATGCCCAGTTGCCCACCTCTTTGCCGTTGACCTTAACATGGGCGTTGCTCATTGCGCCGTCGAACACGAGCGTTACGCTCTTACCATCGACTTGCGGCACCTGAAATGTGGTGCGATATTCGCCTTTGCCCACATATGGCAGTCCACCGGTGCGGCCTGTCTTAACGGTCTTCTCGGTCTCGCCGTTCTGCTCCACAGCCACCACCTGAAGGTCGTTGCTGCGGTCGAATGGCCCATATATTGCCCAATCGTGAGGCACTGTCACATCTTGCCACTGTGTGGTGGCATCGGCTGTGCCCTTTGTGAAGCGCCAACCATCTTTCAGTGTGGTCTCACTGCGATTTGTGGCATAAAGCACTGGCACCAAAGCCATCGATAATAATAATGTCGTGATTTTTCTCATTTGCTTTCTGATATTTCGAGGTTATTACATTTATTTGCCCACTTAGCATACGCCATAGTCGTAGCAAAAATAGCAAAAACTTATAAAAAAGTAAAAAGATGCCACCCGATATTCATAACTTGCATTACTGCAATCGGGTAGCATCGAGGCTAATAATTACTCTGGCACACTTGCCTAACATTCGAGCCATTTGGCTCTACGATTAGTGATGCCGAGTTCAAAACACTGAATTACTTACCTATGATAATGACACAACGGTTCTTATCGTTTTCAGCAAATGGTTGTACGGTATCGCCGTGAGAGTTAACCACCAAGCGGCTTGCATCGATGCCCTTATCTTCAAGTGCCTTAGCAACCTTTTGTGCACGTTGGAGTGCATACTTCTGGTTTACTCGTGCGTTACCGGTGCCCTTGTCGGCGTAACCGTCGATTGTAATCGACTTGCCTGGGTACTTCTTGCTCCATTCTACCACCTTGTTAAGGATAACTTCGTTACCCACTGGGTCAGATTGACGGATTTCGAAGAAGATAGTTTCGTTCAATGGTTCTTCCTTAACCACAGGAGCTGGCTTAGGTGCTGGAGCTGGTTTTGGAGCAGGTTCTGGCTCTGGAGTTGGCTCTACCACTGGTTCTGGAACTGGTTCTACCACTGGTTCTGGCTCTACAACCTTCTTCTTAGGCAATCCGAAGCGGAATACAAGACCCGCCATTGCGCTGAGCTGCCAGTCGCACTTGTTGTTAATCTTCTGGTTGAAGCGGTCGTTCTTGTAGTTACCATCGATTTCGAGGTTGATACCGAAGTTGCGAGTAAAATTGTATTCAATTTGTGTACCTACGCGGCCATTGAAGGTAGTAGCACGCTTTGAGTGCAAGCCATATTCGTTGTATGGCATCTGTGCGCGGCATGCTTCGTAGTCGGCATAGTCCCAAGTGTGGTTAACACCGAAACCCACTATCATGTTCCAGTTGAAGTTCTGGCTTGCACGCTTTGGGTTGAAGATGTTAAGCATGTTGAAGAGCAGGTCGGCATCACCTGTGAAGTATTTCTGCTTGTAGGTGCCTACATTAGGATAACCGCCCTTGATTTCATAGCCCTGGAAGTGCAAGCGTGCACCTAATTGAGGAGCGAAGAAGCGGCCAACCGATACTGCAAAGTTTGGAGTAATCAACTTGTCGATTGCATAGTTGGTGAATGTGACTTGTGCGCCACCCTGCAACGAGATGAAGTTGTGTGGATACCAGTTATCGCTTTCCTTCTCAGTGTCTTGAGCGACTGCTGTGCCTACACAGAGCATCATAGCAAATGCTGCAGCAAATTTGATTAATTTTTTCATATCTATTAGTTTTATTTTTTTACTTTACTTGTTTCCTCGGTCCGATGTCTCAAACCAGAGGTTATTTGCTTAAAAATCACGAAAAACAGGACTATTTTACAAGCACCTTCTCGGCTTTCGATCCCACTTTCACTATGTAGATGCCTTGTGCCATCTTCACATCGCACTCCACAGCATCCGAGGCATGCACTTGCTTGCCGTCGGTGGTGTAGATGCGCACTTGTTCGCATCGTGGGTTGGTGACGTAGATGCCGCCATCTACTGCGCCTATGGTTGCTTCTTGCGAGTCGCCTTCGATAGCTTCAACGCCTGCGCAAGCGTCATCGAGATAGTAGCGCCAGTTCATACCTACTGCCACTTGAGTGTAGCCCTCAGGTGCAGTTGCAGGAGCTGCCGAACCGATGCGGCAAATCAGCGTGCCGTTCTTACCCTTAGAGTACGACTCGTAGTAAGATGAGCGCTGAGTTACCTCCACGTCGCTTTCGCTGGTGATGCCGGCGCGCTTGCGTATATCTATCATCTTATTGATGGTAGCCTTATACGAGCTATTCCAGTGTGGATAGAACACGCAAGGAATACCCGGCGATGCCAAAAGCACTGCATAGGCTTGCGACACTTCGCCAGTGTATTTATTGCCGTCGCGATAGGAATCGTGGTTATCTACGAATGTCACTGCATATCGGCGATAGTTGGCATGGTGTATCATACCGGCAGGACGCCATGTGGTGTTGTCCTCTATCCACGACATATTGCCGAAATTGTTATTTGCCAAACCGTTGTTGAAGATTGCATACTTGGCTGGGAAGTCAAACGCCATCGATTTCTTGCCAGTGGCTTCGATCCATGCTGCCACATTGTCGTAGCTGCCGTCCCAATATTCGCCTACCGAAAGATATGGCTCCGATGCGTCGTTATACATTCCCACATACTTTCCGGAGAAGCCTTTCACAAGGTCGTAACGCCAACCGTCATATCCTATTTCGCTCTTTAGCCATTTCAGATATGCCTTGATGTCGTTTTGCACATATTCCGATGTATGGTCCAGGTCGCGAGCTCCGCTCCAGTTGTCGCCTGTGTCGGCTGCTCCTGTGGCTGTGCCATATTCGCCACCCGCATTCTTGTCGGTATTCACCTCATCGGTGTTGCACACATGTGCCGCCGTGAGTTGATATGTGCCAAATTCGCCGAAGTCGTCTTTAGGGAATGTTACCCAACTGGTGTAACCGGCGCGGTGGTTTACCACGATGTCGGCTATTACCTTCACGCCATTGTCGTGAAGAGTGCTTATCAATGTCTTCAGGTCGGCTGCAGTGCCCCAGCAGCTGTTTTGATTGTTCCAGATGCGTGGGTGGTAACCTACATTGGTCTCTCCTACTGCTGTGTAGCCTTCAGCCGATGCCGAAGGTGGCAACCATATGCAGGTGAAATTTTCGCCAAGTTCCGCTGCCATCGATGTTAGCTGTGTCCATCCGGTCACTTTCTGCGAGTCCCAATAGAATCCTTGCAACATCACGTCCTCGCTCTGTGCTGGAGCTTGGGCATTGACATTGGCTGCGGCAAGTAGGCTTACGGCCGATAACAATATTGCAGACTTGTAATTTAGCATTTCGTCAAAATTCTTAAACTATTTAAGTAATTCGTTGTGGGGCGATAAAACGCGCTGTTATGCATCATTCCACCTCCCCACAACGGAAGGTTACTCTCGTATTGTTTCGCGCTGAGCTTATAGAGCTTCTACTACGAATTCACCGGTAATATCGTTGAAGTAGATGTTGTAAGTGCCAGCTGGAAGTGCTATGTCGGCACCGTTTTGTGCACCTGTGCCAAAATATGTCTTGGTAAGGTCGACATCGCTACCCCAGTTAACAGTCCAATCGTGATCAGCTCTAAACTTAAACTTAGTATCCGCTGCGATTTCGAGATTAGAGATATACCAGTTGTGAGTATTGCCCTGGTTAACCTTAGTCATGTCAGTATCGTTCCAGCTGTTGAAATCACCTGCAAGCGAGATGTTGGTGTATTCTTTAGGTGACTGGTTGTCAAGCTTAACCCATTCGTAGGTCATACTTGCAAAGTCAACCTTCAATGTGTAGTAACCAGCTTCTGGCGAAGCGAACGATTGTGAATTCGAAGTAATCAACGAACCGCTTGCGCTATTGTCGCCATCTTTAGCGGTGCCGATGCAGTAGTCCCAATTACCAAAGTCTTCACTTGCCCAAATCTTCATATCCCATGCACCGGTGAAGTAAGCAGTATAGCTCTGCTGCATTGCTGTGGTTGGATACAATGAACTCTTCAATGTTTGGCTCCAGCCGGTAGGAGTACCTACAATGAAATAGAGAGCCTTAGCAGGAATAACGCTGTAGGTAAAGTTAACCACGTCGAGTGTGAAGATGTAAGTACCAGCCTTTTCTACCTTCATCGATTCGCCTTCATACACGATGAAGTCGCTTGCTGCTGTCGAGCCGTTTTCGGCGCAGCCATAGAGGCCCGACCAGTCGCCTGCATCTACTGCCGACTGTGGAATGAACTTAAACCAATCGTCGTTGCCAACAGTGATGATAGCCGACCATGTGCCGTCGCCGTTATCGCTAAGTGGAGTACAGTTGCCAATATTCCAACCTTGCGATGTGCCGATGTAGTAGAATGCCGCATCCTTAGTTGAAGCAGGAAGAGGCTTTGGAGTGTAATTAATCTTCACCGGACCTGCCACGTAAGGCACACCTTCGCCCGATGGGCTAACTACATATAGGTTAGCTGTAACTGATAGTTCGCGAGTTACTTCTGCTTGGCTTTGGTAGAGTGCTGTTACTGCGCTTGCCAATGCTTTCTTGCTTACTATCACGTTATTGCCTTCTTGTGTAAACTCCACTTCTTGAGTTTCGTTAATTAGCACCTTAACGAACTTAGCTGTTGAGCCTTCCTTTGCATTTGGTGCATTCTGGAATTGCACAAATTCGATTTCATCGGCAGCTGTTTCATACTTAATGTCGCTCGAAACTGCCGAAATCACTGCACTTACAGCACCCTGTGGGTCTTCTGGTCCGTTCTTTTGTGGATCAGCCCAATCGGTATAGTCCTCGGTACACGACACCATGCCCATCGACGCTGCAAGAATGCTAACATATAAAAATATCTTTTTCATAAAAGTATCGTTCTTATAGTTTTTTCTAAAGGGACCTCGCCGCTCACGAGTGAGCCTCGAGGCCCTTTGGTTTGTTTATTTCGTTTAGTTTTCGGTGATGCGGCCTGTGCCTGCAGTGAAATTAATATAGACGTGTCCGCCTATTGCTGCCTGCTTTGAGTAGTCGGCACCAACGTTCTCTGCCCAATTGCTTGGGATGTCCATTGTGCGATAGAAGATGTTGTTATCGCCATCGAGTGTAAACTCGGTCATCCACCAGTCGATTCCGCAGTCAACGCACATACGCAACTCGCCTGAACCTGTAAATGCTGGAGATACCCATTCGCCGTCGGCTGAATCTGGGGCAGTAAACTGACCTGTTGCGTTTATGCTCCAGTCGCCATTCAATGCGTTACCGATGATATAAACCTTAGCTTCGCTTAACGACAATGTGTATTGGATAGAGCCGTTAGCAATCTTAGCCTTAACGATCACTGTATACCAGCCGCTTGCACTCATCTTCAAGTTGCTACCCTTGTCGCCATTTGCGCACGATGCTGCGATGTCGCCATCGAGGGTAATCTGGTCGGTACCCATATCGTTGCCCTTCCAGCCTGCGTCTGGGTTAATCTTGAATTCATCGCCTTCGCCAAGGTAAACCACGCCGTAGAAGAAGCCTTCCTTGCTGTAAGCTTGAGTGAGAGGCACAAACTTAGACCAGCCTGCCGAAGCAGCAAAGCCGCCTACGATGTGCATCTTGGTTGGCAATGTCAATTCTACCTTTGGTACATATACCTTTACCTTTGGCAATTCGATTACGTTAGATTCTGCCTTACCCAACTCGCTGTCAACATAAGTAGCAGCAGTGAGCTTTACCTTCACTGGCATTGGCTCCGACACATCAGCATCGCCAAGGAGGCCAAGCAAGCTTTCGTTAAGTTCCTTTGCAGGCACCGAAATCACTGCGCTGGTGCTTGTGGTAGGAAGTGATACAAATTCTTCGCCGTCAACGCTTACCCATACGGTGTAAACGGTAGATACAGGGAAGCCATAATCAGGCTGGCTGGTGGTAAGCACCACAGCCTCAGAGCCTTCGAGGTCAATCACGTTGTTGGCTGCCATTGCTGGAACATTCAGCACAAACGATTTTACCGTACCTGCTCCATTAAATATAGGATTGCTATCGCGATCTTCATCGCAGCTCACAAAGCCCACACAGGCCACTGCCAATAGCAATATATAAATTATCTTTTTCATGTTACGTTCTTCTGATTAGAGATTAATAACCTGCATTCTGATGCATATTTTCATTCGACTTCAATTCGTTGAATGGAATTGGGTACACATTGTACATAGCGTTTACACCAGCACCTGCGTATGCACCACCCTTCCAGTCCCATACGTAGTTACCAGAAGTGAAGAGTCCGAAACGGATAAGGTCGCTACGACGACGGCCTTCGAAGTAGAATTCGCGGCACCATTCGTCGATGATGTCTCTTTCCTTGAGCGACTGTAGTGGCTTAGCGTGTGCACGCGAACGGATATAGTTGATATCCTTGAGTGCATCGGCTACGCCAAGTCGATAATTTGCTTCAGCACGTGTGAGATATGCTTCTGCAAGGCGGAACAATGGCACGTCGGTGTCGGGGAATGTAACATCGTGTGGTGTGCTGCCATCGCTGTAGAGATTCGACCACTTAAGAATGCCAAGACCGGCTGTGAAAGTAGTTTTTTCCTCGGTAGAGAATGCGCGAGCGTCGTTGCCCTCACCTCCGGTGAAGAACATTGCGCGGTCGTCGCCTGCTGCTGTGTAAACTGCCTTGATGTTGTCCTTACCCATTGGCACTTGCGATTCGCTTTCGAAGAATTTGAGCACCAATGCTTGGCGAGCACGGTTACAAGTCCATTGTGAGCTTGGCAGACCGCAGTCAGGTGTGCCCGAACCTGTGGCTGATGCGATTGGGTAGATAGATCCACCGTAGCTACGCGATGTAGCGCCGTCGCAGCGGATTGGGAACACGATTTCTTGACGTGCATTTGGGTTTTCGCCGTTGTCGCCCATGAAGAGCTGCTGATAAGCGGTGTATTCACCCTTTGCCTCAAAGTTAATCTTATATGGGCTGTTGATAGCCTTTTCTGCATAAGTCACAGCATCCTGCCAGTGCTCTGTGCCTGTGTAAACCTTTGCATTGAGGTACAAGCGAGCAAGAAGCATATAAGCAGCCACCTTGTCGGCACGACCATAGTTAGCGTTGTCGCCTGCATAGTCGAGAAGCACTTCGCGCGAGTCGCCCGATTCGCCTACGATAGCCTTAAGTTCGGCCACTGCCTTGTCGAATGCCTCTTGACGAGAGATTTCCACTGGCAATGTGTCGTCAACCACTTCCTTATATGGTGCACGGCCAAATAGGTCGATAAACTGGAACCAGTAGAATGCACGCATAAAGCGCACTTCGGCACGATAAGTGAGCACTTCTGGATCTTCAGTTTCAGCAGTTTCTGCCAAATAGTAGTTACACAAGGTAACATTGTACATAATACGATAGTAAGTGAGCTCGTTGTAGCCGTGTGATGAATCCCAGCTGATGTTGGTCAATTCAGGGATACCGGTGTCGCCTTGCCATGTCCAGATACATTCATCCGAGCATAGTTCGTTGGCTTCGAAAATACGGCGATAGAATGCCGAGTTACCTTCGTCGAACTGCGACATAT
>CALZAF010000085.1 GCA_945612775.1 uncultured bacterium
TCGTCGTCGGGCTCGTGCGAAACATTAGAAGGAGCCTCTCTGCGGCGATACTCCGAAGGCGACATACCCATCACTTTGGTGAAAATGCGAGTGAAATAGGCAGGTTCGTTAAATCCCACCATCTCGGCAATCTCGAAAAAACGCAAATGCGAGCGCTCAACGAATTGGCAAGCGCGGCGCACCTTGAGCTGAATGTAGTAATTGATGGGTGAGTAGCCAGTCTCCTTCTGGAAGAGCGCCGAGAAGTGCGAAGGCGAATACTTGAAGTGCTGAGCGAGGTCCTGCAGCGTAAGATTGCGCGACACATTCTCATCCATATAATGTATTACCTGCGCCGAGAACGACTGTTCGGACTGTCCCGACTTGTAGTGGCGAAAAGCCTCGAGGTGAACGAACGACGATAGCAAATGATAGAGCGTCATCGAAGCGTGAACCATATATTCGGGGGTGTAAGCCATAGAGAAGCTTGAATATATCTCCTTGAAGACTTCCAGACGGTCCTGCAGGCGCGAAGTCTTGCCCGGCAAGATGGCGCGCGCCATGATGGGATATTGCACAAACTGATGAGCCAACGTACCCTCGAAGTGCAACCAATAGATGGTCCAAGGGTCCTTTTCATCAGCCCAGAATCGATAAGGCGTATTATCGGGGAGGATTATGTAGTGGTCGGCATCTAAGGTGTGCTCCTCGCCGCCATTGATGCAATAATGGCCGCGACCGCTCACGCAATAGATGAGCATGCAGTAGTCGGTGCCTTGGTCCTTCTGCACATAATGGTACTTCACTTTGGGGAAATACCCCATCTTGCGTATGTAGAGCGGTGCTATAAGCTCGTTTTCTCTATAATTTTGGAGTATGTCCTCGGGCATCGATAGCATTAGTTCGCCTTTGAAACCCTCTTTAATCTGTGCCATTATATAAGATGTTTTAGCAAAAATAGTAATAATCATAAGAAAATGCAAGTTGATTATAAAATAATGCTCGTTCTCGCAACTCTTTTATAGTAACATTTTCCAATGTAAACCCCAAGAAAGTATGCGAAAGTGTAATTATGATAAATATCCATCGACCCGCGTAGAGGGCGAGATGATAAGAGGCTGGGAAGAAATAATCCAGCGTATGGCAAACGAAGGTGAGAAAGGCCTTTTGGTGGTGGAATGTTATCTCCATTATCTTTGCCTACGCCCTTCAGCACCGTCCAGAGCAGTCGAACCAAGTGTCGTCGCTGATGATAATGGGCGTGTCGGGAGGAGCACTATTTGCACCGATTATGGGCTTAATAGCCGATAATAGTACACAAGCAATTAGTCTGTGTGTAGTTCTATTGGGAACAATATATCTTTTGTTGTTTATCTCTAATAAGAGAAAAGTTTAAATATTATTATGCTGTTCAATAACCAATATGGTCTAATGCCTAATGTAAAGATGTAAAATCGAATCTGTAAGAAAAGCAGTGTTGGTGCGTCGCTGAACTTGTGAAAGCTAACGAATCGCCCTCTGTTTTTTTTATAATTCTATCATTTTTTACTGAGGAATTGCATGGCGAATAAGGAGCGCATAGGATGCGATGGAATTCCGTAATAGTTCTTAGGAAAGTGGTTCGTAAATAGTGTGCAGAAGGTGATTGAGGCTACTCTTCGATGAGTTTGCTGCCTTTAATTCGGCATAAATTAAAGGCAAACTTCACCTGAACCTTATTATAGATTTCTCCCTTGCGATTAGCTTGCTGCTTATCGATAAGGTTGGAGGCGAGTGTGAAGTTTGCCTTAAATAATATCTAAATATTGAAATTTCTATTTCGGAAATTATACTTCCTGATGCTTAGAGTTGCCTTCGACGTAGATTGCACTGAATGGGCGCGATGGGCATACGTATTCGCAAGCGCCGCAGCCTATGCATCGAGCAGCATCTACTACAGGGAATAGAGGCGATTCGGGATTGTTTTCGTCCTTAGGCATCATCTTGATGGCACCATTAGGGCAGTGGCGGGCACAGTTGCCGCACTTAACGCCCTGCGAATTGACGATGCAGTTTTCGGGAATCCAAACGGCGTGGCCAATCTGGATAGCAGTCTTTTCAGCCAAATCGGTGGGGCGGATAGCGCCAGTGGGGCAAACCTGCGAGCAGCGGTTGCATTCGGGACGGCAATATCCACGTTCGTAGCTCATCTCAGGCTGCATAAGGCGGTCGAGGCTTGCCGATGGGCGCAGCACACCGTTAGGGCAAGCGCTGATGCAGAGTTGGCAAGCGGTGCAATGCTGGGCAATGTTGCGATGCGAGCGCGATCCTGGAGGTGTGATGTGATGGCTGCGAGTAGGCACTTTCTTCTCTGCGATAGCTGCCAGACCACCATCCACCTTGCTTTCCTGAGCCTTAACGGCTGAACCTAAGGCAAATAGTGAGGTGAGCGTGAGGAATGTGCGTCGGCCTGTATCAGCCTTTTCGCCATCTTGGGCACACGCCTCGTGATGTTGAGGTTTAGCACCGATGATGCTTCGGAACGAGATAGCCTTTTGAGCGCAATTTTCCACACAATCCATGCAAGCCACGCATCGCGAGTAGTCGATTTTATGATTCTTGGCATCGATGCACGAAGCTTTGCACTTGCGTGAGCACAGGGTGCAACCATTGCACTTGCTTAGGTCGATTTGCGGGCGGAAAATGGCGAATCGAGAGATGAGTCCGAGTACAGTTCCCACAGGGCAAACGGTGTTGCAGTAGCTTCTGCCGTTACGCCAAGCGAGCACGGCTATCACCACAAGAGTAGCCACAGCCACAGCGAGCGATATGCCGCTTTTGAGCCAAGTGTCGAAGTGGTAGAATGCGTAGCTATCGTAGTGCTCAGCCACGGCAGCAAAGTAATTGTTGATGCCGATGTACACGGGTTGAAGCAGATTAGAAGCGATGCGTCCGAAAGCGCTATATGGCGCGATTAGCGAAGCCACCTGGGCAAGTCCAGCCACCATAAGCACCACAAATAGAACCAAGAAAGCATATCGCAACACATTCTTGGCAGGCGAGAACGCAAAGCGAGCGCGAGCCTTCTTGCTGCGGTTGTGAATGCCCGAGATGATGTCCTGCAGCACGCCCATAGGGCAGATAACAGAGCAATAAACGCGTCCGAAGAGCAGCGTGAGCAGCACAAGCGCAATCACCACACCCACATTGAGAGCCAGCACTGCAGGCAAGAACTGAATCTTAGTCATCCAGCCCAGATAGGCGTGAATTGTGCCGGTGAAATCGAGAAAACAAAGCGTGATAGCAATAAAAAATATTGCGGCGAGAACGATTCTGATTTTTCGTAACATAATATATCGGGTGAGTGATTAATCGTTAGGGTTTTGTTTAAGATACTCCACATATTTGTCGATTTTCTGCATTTCCTGAGGGATGTTGATGTGCTGAGGGCACTTAGGAAGGCAGATTTCGCAACCCACGCAGTGGTCGGCTTGACGCAGGCGAGGCACCGAACGGTCGTAGCCGATAAGGAATGCACGGCGATTACGCTTGTAGTCTTCGGCTTGCGGACTGTCGGCAAAGGTTCCTTCGTTGATGCACTTGTTGTAGTGCGCAAAGATGGCTGGTATGTTGAGCCCATAGGGGCAAGGCATGCAGTATTGGCAATGCGTGCAGCCAATCTCGGGAAACTCAGTGATGATGTTGGCTGCTCGGCTGAGCATGGCGAGCTCGTCGTCGCTGAGCGTCTCGAGCGGCGAATAGGTGCGAATGTTTTCCTGCAAGTGTTCCATATAAGTCATGCCGCTAAGCACGGTGAGCACATTGGGGAAGTGACCGCAGAAGCGGAATGCCCAATAGGCAGGCGTGAGAGCGGGATTGACGCGCTGGAACATAGCCAACACCTTGTGATTGACCTTAGCCAAACCGCCGCCAAGCAGAGGCTCCATGATAACTACCGGTATGTTGCGTTTGGTGAGTTCGTTGTACATATATTCGGCAGTTACAGGGTCGGCGTGCTCCCAATCCTTGTAGTTCATCTGAATCTGCACAAAGTCGAATTTCACAGGCTGCTCGTTGAGCATATAGTCGAAAAACTCCTTCGATCCGTGGAACGACCAGCCCAGATATCTGATTCTGCCAGCTTCGCGCTCCTTTAGGAGAAAATCGAGCACGCCATTGTTGATATAGCGAGTGCGATAGTTCTCGAGTTCGCCTATGGAGTGCAGCAGATAGTAGTCGATGTAATCGACCTGCAGATTCTTGAACGACTGACGATACATCTGCACACTTGCCTCGAACGACTGCGTTTCGGGCGCAAAGTTCGACAGCTTGGTGGCAACCACGTATTCGCTGCGTTGGTGGCGGCTGAGTGCTATGCCCACAGTCTCCTCCGAGAATCCTTTGCAGTAGCGAGGCGACGTGTCGAAGTAATTAACGCCATGGCTGATGGCATAGTCCACGAGCCGGTTCACCTCCTCCTGGTCGAGATGGTTTTTGCCCTCCTCTTGCTTTTCTTTGTCGATTTCGGGCAAGCGCATCATGCCGTAGCCCAAGAGCGATACCTTCTCGTCGGTGCCAGGCATAGTGCGATAAGTCATCTTGTCGGTAGGCACCTCGGCAGGAAGGGTGGTGACACTGCGCTGCTTCTCGCTCGAGCATCCAGCCAAAGTGGCGGCAGTGACAGCAGCACCTGAGCCCATCAAACCGAAAAATCGCCTACGGCTAAGTTTATTGTTGTTTTCGTTCATTTCGATAAAAATTATTATTTATTTATATGCTACGCAAATATATCATTTTTTTGACATGCACGCAAGCACTACGATTGCAAAAAAAAGCCCAATCGACGACATAGGACGAAAATGAGCGTCAGAGGCGGATGATTTGATATAAAAAGTGGCTGAATAAGAGGTTAATTATTAGTTTTTTTGGTCAATTTTCGCCATTCTTTCTATATAAACGGGATTAAATGAACGAATGGCATGAAATAAGCATTAATTTTACATTGAGAAATTATACGACATAGAAAATTTAAACAGACAGAAATGATAAACCATAAATTGTTAGGACTCTTGGCGGTGCTAATGAGCACAAGTGCAAGTTTTGCATCGGTTCCGCTCGACAGCTGCCGCAGCATGGCATTGCGCCATAATAAGGATATACTTATAGCCAACCAGAAGATAGAAGCAGCCCGATATCAGAAAGATCAAGCAAAAGCAGCCTATCTGCCGTCGCTCGACTTTGTGGGCAGCTATATGTATAATCAGAAAAATATCTCGCTGATAGAGGAAGATGCGTTGCTGCCTACCAAGACATTTAATCCCGCAACGGGCAGCTACGACTTTAACCTGCTTATGGACCCATCGACAGGCCGACCTGTGATGGTGGATGGTCAGGTAATACCGACTCAAGTGGCTCTATTGCCTAAGGAAGCGTTGACCTACGACATTCATAACGTGTTTGCAGGGGCGCTAACGCTCACTCAGCCGGTGTATATGGGCGGCAAGATAAAGGCGATGAACGACATTACCAAGTATGCCGAAGCCCTCGCTACCACTATGCGCAATAAAGCAGTGGAGGACGTAATCTATCAAGTGGATGCTGCTTACTGGCAAGTGGTGTCGCTCAAAGCGAAGGAGAAGTTGGCAAAGAGCTACGTTAATCTGCTCGACACGCTAAACCTCAATGTTGAGGCCATGGTTCGACAAGGCATTGCCACCAAAGCCGATGCCCTGAGCGTGGCAGTGAAGCTCAATGAAGCAAATGTGGATATGACCAAGGTGACTAACGGATTGGCACTCTCGCGAATGCTCCTTGCGCAGCTATGCGGACTACCCACCAACACCACATTCACGCTTGCCGATGAAGGAAGTGACCAGATAGGCGAACAACCGCTATTTGCCTCAAGTTATAATATGGATGACGTGTATGCCCGCCGTCATGATGTGAATGCCTTGGAACTTGGCGTAAAGATATATGAAAAGAAAGCCAAGGTGGCAATGTCGGATATGCTGCCTCAGTTGGCAGTGATGGGCATGTATTCGGTGACCAACCCAAATTCGTTCAATGGATTTAAGAATAAGTTTGGAGGAGCGTTCAGCGTGGGTGCTACACTGAAGGTGCCATTGTGGCATTGGGGCGGCAGCTACAATAAATATCGCGCAGCTAAGACCGAAGCCGTGATTCAGAACCTCGAACTCGAGAATGCCCGCGATAAGATAGCTCTGCAAGTGAGTCAGGCGTCATTTAAGGCACAAGAG
The DNA here is from genome assembly GCA_945612775.1 of uncultured bacterium. Taxonomy (GTDB): domain Bacteria; phylum Bacteroidota; class Bacteroidia; order Bacteroidales; family Muribaculaceae; genus SFTJ01. The sequence goes on from CALZAF010000085.1 coordinate 6,216, forward strand.
GCGGTAAAGACCTACGAAAGCACCAAGAGCAACCTTGCCAAAGCCGAAGAAAATCTGCGAATGGCACAGTTGGGCTTCAAGGAAGGTGTGATGCCAATCGACAACGTGATGGCAGCCCAAACAGCATGGCTTAAAGCCAACAGTGAGGTGATAGATGCCCAGATAGATGTGCAGTTGTGCAACGTATATCTGTCGAAGGTGCTTGGCACAATGCAATATTGATACAGATTTAGATAACTCAAGAATATAACGAAAACTACATAAAAGATATGAATCGCTCAGAAGAAATCAAGAGAGAAAATAAGAGCGTAATGCTCAGCATAATAGTGGTGGTGATAATGATAGTGGCGATAAGCATAGCCGGACTGCTACTCATCAAACCACAGGACGAAACAGTGCAAGGTCAGATAGAAGGCACCAGCGTGCGCGTGTCGGGCAAGTTGCCGGGACGACTGATGGAATTATATGTGGAGCAAGGTTCGATGGTGAAGCAAGGCGATACGCTTGCGCACGTTCATTCGTCGCTCGTTGAGGCTAAGCTGATGCAAGCCCAGTCGATGGAGGCAGCAGCCAGCGCCCAAAGCGCAAAAGCCGAGGCAGGCACACGCAGCGAAATAGTGACAGCAGCCTACAATATGTGGCAGCAAGCTTTGGCAGCCCAAGAGATAACCGAGAAGACCTATAACCGCATCGAAAACCTCTTTAAGCAAGGCGTGGTGTCGGAGCAGAAGCGCGATGAGGCATACGCAGCCCACACAGCAGCTATGGCACAAGCCAAAGCGGCAAAGTCGCAGTATGATATGGCAGTTAAGGGCGCTCAGCAAGAAGATAAGGCAGCAGCCCGCGCCATGAAGGACGTTGCTAAAGGTGGCGTGAGCGAAGTGCAGGCATTGCTCGAAGATGAGTATCTGATAGCTCCATGCGACGGCGAAATCACTGATATCTACCCGAATATTGGCGAATTGGTGGCAACAGGTGCTCCGGTGATGTCGATATTGAAGACCGATGATCTTTGGGCTACGTTCAACGTACGCGAGGAACTCCTCGAGGAGTTTAAGCAAGATGCCGAAGTGAAGGTAATGATACCGGGTCTGGGCAAGAAAGAGGCAGTGATGAAGGTGTTTTATGTTCACGACCTCGGCAGTTACGCCGTTTGGAGCAGCACCAAATCTACCGGGCAATACGATAGCCGCACCTTCCAGATTAAGGCACGCGCCGAGCAGCCACTCGAAGGTCTGCGCCCAGGCATGTCGGTGGTGCAAGTGAAGTAATATCAAGTGATTAAACGAAACAGAATAAAGATTTTGAAATCGGTATTCAACATATTTAAGCAATCGCTACTGCGAGGCTGCCGCGATTTGGTGAAACACCCCATGTACTTGGGATGCATGATAGGTGTGCCACTATTTGCAGCAGTGTTCTTTGTGACGCTTCTGTCGAAAGGCGTGGCTACTGAGGTGCCAAGCGCGATAGTTGATCTCGACCGCACGCCCACCTCGCGCAACATAGTGCGTACGCTCGACGCCTTTCATGGCGTGGATGTGAAATATCATCTCGACAGCTATACCGAGGCGATGGACTATGTGAAGCAAAGCAAGATAGTGGGCTTTATAGTGATTCCAGAAGGCTTTTCGAGCGACGCACTCGCTATGCGTAGGCCAGAATTGAGTTATTATATCAATTTTTCATACTATGCCTCAGCATCGCTCATGGTTAAGGACTACACCACTATATCGGCGCTGTCGAATGCCTCGCTTGTGAGCGGCACACTCTCGGCTATGGGTATGAATGAATCGACCATCGAGAGCGTGCTTCAGCCATATGTGGCTAAGGTTCATGCCCTTGGCAATCCGTGGCTCGACTATGGCGTGTATCTATCGAACTCGTTTGTGCCCACGCTGTTAGCTCTTATGGTGATGATAATGACAGCCTACAGCATCACGCTGGAGATAAAGGAAAATACCTCGCGCCAGTGGCTTGAGACAGCCGGAGGGTCGATGGCGATGGCCTTGTGGGGCAAACTGATACCCCAGACGGTGATTTTTACCCTTGTTGGCTGGGCTATACAAGTGTATTTTTATGGAATAGTGGGCTATCCGCTGCACTGTCCCTTGTGGACTATGTGGCTCGCCATGATGCTGCTTGTGATGGCATCGCAGGGATTTGCATTGATATGGGTGTGCATAGTGCCCAACTTGCGCCTCTCGCTCTCGGTGTGCTGCTTGATAGGCATGCTGTCGTTCTCGCTTGCAGGTCTCTCGTTTCCTGTAGAGCAGATGTATTCGTGGGTGGGAGTTCTTGGTAGGGCATTGCCGGCCTATTATTACTATGAGATATATTGTTCGCAGGCGCTCAACGGACTTGAGTTTGCCTACTCGGCATGGTGCTATGCAGCGCTATTGGCGTTTACTTTAGTGCCATTCGCGCTGATGTGGCATCTCCGCAAGAAGTGCGAGCATCCAGTGTATATTAGATAATATCTCCGCAAACTCATAAAGATGAGGCATGGCGGATTGGAAAAAATATAAAAATTAGTTTTTACGATGATAAGCATTTTGAAAGACATATATAAGGTCTGGATAAACGAATATAAACTCGTGTTTCGCGACGTGGGCGCGCTTATATTCATTATCTTTTTGCCTTTGGCTTATCCAATACTATATTCGCTAATTTATAATCGCGAAGTTGTGAAGGATGTGCCAGTGGCGATAGTTGATGAGTGTCGCACACCTATGTCGAGGCAATATGCCCGTATGCTCGATGCAACCGAGCAAGTGCGCATAGCCGACTATGCCGCCAACATGCAAGATGCTCGCCGCTTGATGGCTGAGCGCGAGGCGTTTGGCATTGTTTATCTTCCAAATGAGTTTTCTCGCAAAGTAGGTAGAGGCGAACAAGCCGAGATGCAAGTGTATTGCGATATGTCGGTTATGTTGCGCTATAAGAATGTGCTCACAGCCATCACGGCAGTAAATGCCGAACTTGGCGGCAAGGTGCAGATGAGCAAGGTTACCCAACTCGAGAATCCTCCATCGGGAGGCGTGATGCCAATACCGTTTAGGATGGTGCCTGTGGGCAATAGTGCTATGGGAATGGGTTCTGCCATTATTCCAGGCATATTGGCGCTGATATTGCAACAAGCCTTCTTGTTGTGCATAGCATGCGTAAGCGCCACTTCGCGCGAGCGCAAACTCCGGCACAACGGTTATGACCATCGCAGAGTGAATACTGGTGCGTTTGCCACCCTAATAGGCAAGGCGATGTGCTATGTTTCGCTAATGGTGCTGCCTATGATATATTTGTGGCGATTTGTGCCCATCATCTTCTCTTTCCCTCAGCACGGCGACGTGTGGCATGTGATATTGCTTGGCATGCCGTATATGCTGGCAGTAGCATTCTTCGGGCTGACGCTGCAGACACTTGTACGCAAGCGTGAAGCTGTGTTCACGGTGCTTGTGGTTACATCGGTGTTCTTTCTGTTTCTCTCGGGCATATCGTGGCCACGCTACGCCATGAGCGGATTTTGGACCTTTGTTGGCGACCTGATTCCATCCACTTGGGCAGTTCAAGCCATCTGGGGCATCAATAGTATGGGAGCCAGCTTGGCGCAGCAGCGTGAGGCGTACATCGCAATATGGGCGCTCGTGGGAGTGTATTTTGTGACTTCCTATCTGGTGCTGAAGTTCGTAGATGGGCAGAAACGTGAACCTGAAGTGAGCGAAGGTAATTAATAATTGTTTTATATATGTGTGTTAGAGGCTTTCCCGAAGTGCAAACCGACGGAAGGCCTCTTTTGTAAAGTGTTTCGTTGGCAGTGGGCGAAAAAGAACTTTAATCGCTTGTTTTTCTTTTATGTTTCGCGGCAAATCTTTATATTTGTACATCAAAATATAAG
>CALZAF010000086.1 GCA_945612775.1 uncultured bacterium
CGTCGCGAAAGCACCTGCACTATATGGTGCGTGATGCGAAAAAAATTAGCCGCCAGGGAATTCCTTGACGGCTAAATTTATAGGTATTCGGCTGCCTTGCGGCAGGGATTTGCGTTGTTATAATCCGCGACCGTGGCAATTCTTATATTTCTTGCCGCTTCCGCATGGACATGGATCGTTACGGCCAATCTTTGGACCATTGTTCACCACTGGAGCAGTCACGCGGTGCTGGGCTTGCGATGCTGCATTGCCCACTTCGCGGTTGGTATTAGCTCCTGGATAGGCTTCCTTGCTCTCATTATACTGCTGGCGGCGTGGCTCGCGTGGCACGTCACGGGTTTGCTGCACGCGATTGCTGTCGGCATTGCCGCTCGGTGCGTTTTCTGAGTTTGGTATATGTCCGCGCATCAAGATTGACACCGCCTTGGTGTTCATCTCGGCGAGCATATCGCCAAAGAGGTTAAACGACTCAGTCTTATAGATTACGAGAGGGTCTTTCTGCTCATAGCTTGCATTCTGCACCGACTGACGCAACTGGTCGAGTTCGCGCAAATGCACCTTCCAAGCTTCGTCGATGGTCATCAAGAGCACCATCTTTTCCCACGACTTAGATATCGACTTGCAATCGCTGTCGAGAGCCTCATTGAGCTTGCAAGTGATGCCATAGATGCGGCGGCCGTCGGTGATAGGCACTCGCACGAGGCCTTCGCGACCGTGTTCGTCGGCAATCTGAGAAATTACAGGCATCGACACCTCTGCCAAGCGTTCCTGCTTGTAGTTGAATGCTTCTACCACCTTTTCGTGGAGCTTTTCGATACATTCCTTGGTGTCTAACTTGCCATATTCTTCCTCGCTAAATGGCATATCGATGGCAAATGTGGTCATCACGTGTGCCTTGAGCTCGTCGAAGTCGCCATAGCGCTCTACGATGTTCTCAACGGTGCTTTCGAGCATTTCCATGATGTCGAGACCCACGCGTTCGCCCATAAGTGCGTGGCGACGACGGGTGTAGATCACGTTACGCTGCACGTTCATCACGTCGTCGTATTCGAGCAAGTGCTTACGCACGCCGAAGTGGTTTTCTTCCACACGCTTTTGTGCGTTCTCTATCGAACGGGTCACCATAGGCGCTTCTATCATCTCGCCTTCCTTGAGTCCGAGGCGGTCGAGCATCTTCACCACCTTGTCGCTCACAAACTGGCGCATAACGGTATCTTCGAACGACACAAAGAATACTGAGCTACCTGGGTCGCCTTGACGGCCGGCACGACCGCGCAACTGACGGTCAACGCGGCGCGATTCGTGGCGCTCAGTACCGATGATGGCAAGACCGCCGGCTTCCTTAACCTCAGGAGCCAACTTGATGTCGGTACCACGACCTGCCATGTTGGTGGCAATGGTTACCACGCCCTTGCCGTCCTTCTGCTGACCTGCCAATGCCACAATGTCGGCTTCGGCACGCGCCTTTTCTGGCTTAGCGTTCAATAGCTGTGGCTCTATCTTCAAACGCTGCTTCACCATACGGTAGAGAAGTTCCGAAATTTCCACCGATGTAGTACCCACCAATGTTGGGCGGCCCATCAAGTGCATCTTCTCTATTTCGTCGATTACTGCATTATATTTTTCCTTACGGGTCTTATACACGCGGTCGTCCATATCGATACGCGCCACAGGACGGTTGGTTGGGATGGTCACCACATCGAGTTTATAGATATCCCAGAATTCACCAGCCTCGGTTTCTGCCGTACCGGTCATACCCGACAGCTTGTGATACATACGGAAGTAGTTCTGAAGGGTGATGGTGGCAAATGTCTGAGTAGCAGCTTCCACCTTTACGTGCTCCTTGGCTTCAACGGCTTGGTGCAAACCATCGCTCCAGCGGCGGCCTTCCATAATACGGCCTGTCTGCTCATCCACAATCTTTACCTTGTTGTCGTCGGTAATCACATAATCTACGTCGCGGGTAAATAGCGCGTAAGCCTTGATAAGCTGATTGACGGTGTGAACGCGTTCGCTCTTCACCGCATAGTTCTGCATCAATTCGTCCTTCTTTTGTGCCTTTTCGGCGTCGCTCAATGGCTCGTTTTCCACTGCCGAGAGTTCGCTGGCTATGTCGGGAAGCACAAAGAACTTAGAATCGCTGTTGCCGGCTGCCAATTCTTCGTAACCCTTATCGGTGAGTTCCACGCTGTGGTTCTTTTCATCGATAACGAAGTAAAGTGGCTCGGTTACGATGTGCATCTGGCGGCTGTTGTCCTGCATATAGTAGGCTTCCACTTCGAGCATGGCTGGCTTGATGCCTTCTTGGCTCAAGAACTTGATAAGTGGATCGTACTTTGGCAGACCCTTGAATGCGCGATACACGAGCAATGCGCCATCTTCACGCCGCTTCTTATCTTCGCTCAGCATCAGCTTCTTAGCATCGGCAAGCAGGCTTGTAACGAACTTGCGCTGGCGGTCGTAGAGTCGCTCTACTATTGGCTGATACTGCTCATACATCTGGTCGTCGCCCTTTGGCACCGGACCTGAGATGATAAGTGGTGTACGGGCATCGTCGATAAGCACCGAGTCAACCTCATCCACAATAGCGAAGTTGTGAGCTCGCTGCACGAGGTCTTCGGGCGATGTTGCCATATTGTCGCGCAAGTAGTCGAAACCAAATTCGTTGTTTGTACCGAAGGTAATGTCGGCATTATATGCTGCGCGGCGTTCTGGCGAGTTAGGCTGTGTCTTGTCGATACAAGCCACTGAGAGTCCGTGGAACATATACAGAGGGCCCATCCACTCCGAGTCACGCTTGGCGAGGTAGTCGTTTACGGTCACCACGTGCACACCGTTTCCGGTCAATGCGTTCAAGAACACTGGCAGGGTAGCCACGAGGGTCTTACCTTCACCAGTAGCCATTTCGGCGATTTTGCCTTGGTGAAGCACTATACCGCCTATCAACTGGCACTCGTAGTGTATCATGTCCCACACCATCTTGTTGCCGCCGGCTACCCAGCTATTGCGATAGATGGCTTTGTCGCCATCGATAGTCACAAAGTCGCGACCTTCGGCTGCCAAATTGCGGTCGAACTCGGTGGCAGTCACCACCACGGTCTCGTTCTGCGTAAATCGGCGAGCAGTGTCCTTCACTACTGCAAATACTTCAGGAATGGCTTCATCGAGGCCTTGTTCGAGGATGTCGAGTATTTCTTGCTCTATCTTGTCAACTCTTGCCCAGAGTGGCTCGCGCAAGTCGTAATCGGTACGCTCTATTTCTTCCTTTACTTGTGCTATTTCGGCTTTCTTGTCGGCTACGCTGTCCTTCAAGCGCTGGCGCACAGCGTCAATTCGGCCACGTAGTTCATCGTTCGACAGCTTTTCAATCTCGGGATACACCTCATTGATTTTGTTAACCAACGGCATAATCTTCTTCAAGTCGCGAGTTGACTTGTTGCCGAACAGCGATTTTAAAATATCACTAAATCCCATGTTTTATATTTCGATTTTTTATTTATTTCTTAATGTTTGACGTGTAACTTGGGAAAAACCGCGGGGGTCTTTTCCAAGTCGCAAAGATAACTAAAATGTTTTGATTATTAGCACTATTGCCCTATTAATAAAGCGACAGCGGCATATATCGGGCTGCATTAGGCGAACGGATGCGCAAAATGCGCGACACGGTTGGAGCCAAGAACGATGCATCTATGGCATCGGTGATGCGCTGCGACTTCACCTGTGGCGCCATAATGAAGGCTGGCACAGTCACTGCATTGTCGCGAATGTGTGTCACGCGGCTTTGGCCGTTGAGCGTCTCCACTATGCTCCATCCGGCTGTCACCTTTATCACCACATCGCCCTGAAGTGTGGGCACCATCACGCGGTTGAGCTCCTTTAGGTCTTCGTTTACTGGGTTATTAAGTATTTCTTCGTATGTATATGCTGCCTTAACGCCGCTCATCTGGCGCAAAAATTCGCTCGACTTGGCGCGTATCTCGCTCAAATCGATGTTGCGGTCCTTGATTAGCGTGCGGTTGAGATAGAAATTGCGGTTGTAGTAGCCGTTTACCCACTGACCATTGCCATATATCGCCATCAGATACATATTGAGCAGCGAGATGGCGCGCTCGGGGTAATATTCGCCCGATGGGATGTTGTACTTGGCATCTACGGGGCGACCGTCGGTAAAATAGCCTGTCGAGGTGAGGAACACCACCACATTATTCATTCCCACGGTCTTATCTACGGCATCAAACAGGCGTTCGAGCTGAGCATCGAGTCGGATATAGGTGTCGTGAAGTTCGAAGCGGTTGTCGGCATCCTTGCTATATTCGTAAGGCGCTGCCGTATAACCTATATTGAGCATATCGAGCTGACCTCGATTGCCGAGTTTCATGTTATTGATATAGTCGATTGCCACCGAGGTAACTTCCTCATTCACAAGCGCCGACTGCTTAAAGGCGCGATAACGGTCCTTGTCAGCATCGGGATAGTTGTAGCGGAACTTATAGAAGCGGCGCGCCTCGGGAATATCCACATAGCGTTCGAGTTCGAGCGCTGGCTCCCACGCCATAGAGTTTAGGCGATTGGCAAGCGGCTGGCTATAGTTGCGTGTCTTGATGCTTTGCGGCACCTCTTTATAGAATGTGGTAGTTGACCACTTTCCGTCAACGTCGTTAATCCAAAAAGCGCTGTTGGCGGCATGTCCTGCCAAGATGATGGCTTGCTGAGCATCGGGAGCAATGGCATACACCAAGCCGAGTCCGTCGTTATTCACGCGTAGCTCATCAGCAATGGTCGAAACGGTGAGCGCCGATGGCGACAAGGTTTCGCTGGTGAAATTGCCCATGCACTGCGCATCGGTGAGCACCGGAGTGGCTTTCTTGGTGCTTGGGTCGAAGATTAGAGCCTGTGGAATGCCGTTGATATTGGGATAAGCGCCACTCATCACCAATGCCGTACCCGATGCCACATCGAGGTTGGCGCAATTAAAATCCACATTCTCAAAGTATGCTCCCTCGCGGAGCAGACGGTTAAATCCGCGTTCGCCGAAGTAACTCTGCAGTTGCTCTACATAATCACTGCGTAGTTGGTCAACCACGATGCCTAACACGAGCTGTGGTCGGCCGCTCTTGACTTGCGACAATGCAGAAAGTGCCACCATCGATACCACGATGCTGGTAAGAATACGATTTGCTTGTCGCAGGTTATTTCGCATATCTATTTTGTCTGTCTGTTTTTAGTTAATTATCTCAATTTTCGTGCCATCGGGCACATTTCGGGCACAAATTTAGCAAATAATAGCCAATTTTTGGTCATTACACACCACAAAAGGCTGTTTTATGCCGCTAATTGCGCCAATTTTTTCACATTACGCGATGCTTCCTCAACGCCATTATGTAGTTCACCGAACGCACAAGCGAGATGCCTGCCATTGGCACAAGCGCCATATTGCCTACTTGTGGCAACCAGTACCATCCGGCTCCGAGAAGCACTATTATCAGTGCATTCACCACGTGGCATATAGCCACCAATGGGCGCATACGCCTTACCCACACCAAGATGGCGGGCAATAGCAGCAATGGGTGAAGCCAAACTATGTGGATATTGCTCGATGTGCCGTAATGGCTCGACACGAAGGTGAGGAAGGCTACCAATATGCCCACAATGCCGTAGGCTCCAAACACCACACTATCCATCCAACGCAGATGCTTGCCTGCCTTGCGCTCCATGATGGTAATCGCCAGCACTACGGCAAACAGCAGCGAGAACACGAATATCGGAGTAAGCACCAGCGGTGTAGGTCCGAGTGCTGCGCCTTCATCACCGCCTTGCACCAATATGTTGGTGGTCTTTACCACCGGTATGCGCTGTCCGTCGCGCTCTTGAGTGGCTCCTGCCATGGCTTCCTCAAGGATTATCGGGCTGAACATCTGTTCGCGGTAATCGAGGATATGGTCGAGGTCGGCGCCGAGCACAAGGTCGATGCCAAATTGCTGCCAAGGATAATTTCTGTCGAAATACGCCATAATGCTGCGGAATGTGGCATTCTCACGCTTCGGTTCGCCATATTCCAGACTGCCGCCCACTGCGTTCTCTATGATGTCGCGGGGCTTGGTGGCACAGTTGTTATACGCCCAGCCATAGCGATAGATGGCATTCTCGGGCTGAACATTGTTCCACAGGAAGGATATGATATCCACCTTCTGGGCATCGTCGAGGTCGAGCACTTGTTCCACTATCTTGCGATTCTCATAGCCTTTAGTGAGATATTGCATCGGATAAGCGGCAAGGCTATAGTCGCAGTCGCCTTTCACAAACCGGTAGATAAAGCCTTTCTGCTTGAAATTAAATATGCCGTAGTTGAAGAGCAAGTCTTGACCTTCAATCTGCACTCTTATCATAGTGTGGCCATACAGCTCGTAGTTGCGACTGCCCGGATAGCAGGTAATAAGCGATATCTCGGCTTTAATATGAGTCTCTATCGCCATTGGCGCCGTAACTTCGCGGCTGCCTTGCGCTGCCACCTGGGTGATGTCGGCAGTCTCTTCTTGAGCCCGCATATGTGGCGCAATAGCCACCACCACGATGGCTATCAATAGTCTGATTAAATTAAGTTTCTTTCTCATCGTGTTCTATTCGCTGAGTTTCATATAACATTACACTTGTCCCTGCTGGCGATATTCGCTTGGCGACACGCCCACATGCTTCTTAAAATATTTGCCAAAGAACGACTGGTTGGCGAAATTCAGTTCGCGGCTCACCTCTTGAATGGTTAGCGATGTGCTGCGCAGCATCTGCTTGGCTTCGAGTATCACATACTCGTCGATCCAGTCGCTTGCGGTGCGGCCGCTCACCTTCTTCACCACCATCGATAGGTGCTTGGGCGAGATGCAGAGGCGGTTGGCGAAATATATCACCGAACGCTCCTTGCGATATTCGGCTTCGAGCATCGAATAGAAGTTGTAGAATGTCTCTTCGTTGCGGGTGCGCTTGAAGTTGCCGTAGCTATAGCGTTCCTTATATATCGAGAGCACCTCGTAGAGCACCGATAGCAGCAGACTATTGATCTGCTTGCTGGAATATTGTGGTCGCACGGTGAGAATCTTGCGCCAAATAAATTCATAATACTCCATTATGCTATCCTTCTCCTCAGGGGTAAGCGCTATCACCGGGCATTGGCGGAAGTCCATCAGTATGGGCAGCGCCGAAGTGATGTCGGGCAGCAGCTCCTCACTCACCTTGTTGCTCACGAGGATAAACACGCCCTTAAAATCCTGACTGGAGCTATAGCCATGAACTATATGCTCGGGCATTAGTGTCACAAGCTCGTTGGTGCTTATATGATAGTCTTGCAAATTTACCTTAATATTTGCCGAACCTTGGATGCACATAGCAAAAAGCGGCTGATGCAATTTCCAAGGCAATTTATTCAACTTTATCAGGTCAAGTCTATCGAACATCACTATCTCATCGTTGAGACATATTATATGTTCTTTGTCGCTAAAATCGATTAACTCCTTTACTAGTATCATTTTTTCTTTCTTCATTTCGCCCCAAAATTAGCAATTATTGGTCAATTTTCCCCAAAAGCACTCCTATTTTAAGTCTATATTTCACAATGTTTATAAAAATTATGTATTTTTTTATCTAATTATTTTGTCATCTCAAAAAAAAAGTTGAAATTTGTAGAGCAAATAACAATAATTCGTTATTATAATTGCACTTTTCTATACAGATTCTATTCATAAAATTACCAAAGTCCCACTCGTGAGAGCAGGACTTTTTGTTTTATATGTACTCAACTGTGAGTCGCATATCAGCATCGGCTGTTATCGGCAAAATAAGCCCTACCTAACCCTCTAAGATATCAGCGGTTTAGCACATTGACATCTACAATGCCTCGGCTTCAAGCACCGCGCTTTCATAGCAAGCCATTTTGCGCTCACCCGCAAGCCTCCTTGCCACCAGAATCAATCAATTTGCTATTCCTAAACTTCTCCAGCAAGAGGTTTTCGTATTTTTCACAATAAGTATCAGCCACATTGCAAGCCCCCAATTTACGATAGTTGCCAGCTGCTCTGCCGCCTCCGCTCTCACATTACTCTCATTTAGCCGCTAAAATTAGCCAAGAAACAGCGATTTTACATTTTTTAATATTTGAAGACTAATTTTTTTAGATATTATTTGCCAATTATCATTATTTTTGCATAATAAAATGTCCAAGAAAATAAAGCTCTTAATACGATGATAAAACAAATCTACAACGGAAAAATCCACACCCCATCGGGATGGGTTAACGGAGGCTCTATAGTCTTCGAAAACGGAAAAATATTAGAAGTTAAGAACGACAGTCTTCTTATCGACGGCGCTGAACATATCGATGCCGATGGCGCATACGTAACTCCTGGCGGTATTGAGACACACTGCCACGGCGGTGGCGGTCGCGACTTTATGGAATGTAAAGAAGATGCATTCCTCACCGCTGCCAAGACTCACCTAAAGCACGGCACTACCACCATATTCCCTACGCTAAGTTCTTCTTCGCAACAGATGATCGACGAGGCTGCCGAAGTGTGCGACCGCATCATTGCCCGCGGCGACACCACTATCCTCGGCTTGCACCTCGAGGGTCCGCACCTCAACATCAAGAAAACTGGCGGTCAGATGCCGGAATATATCTGCAACCCCGACCCTGCCAAGTACATCCCTATGATTGAGCGATTCAAGTGCATCAAGCGCATCGACGCTGCTCCTGAACTCGAAGGCGCTCTCGAATTTGGCAAATTCGCAAGCCAGCACGGCATTGTAATGGGTATTGCCCACACCACTGCCGAATATCCCGAAGTGCTCGCCGCTTGGGAAAATGGCTACACCATAGCCACTCACTTCTACAACGCAATGGGCGGATTCCACAACGTGCGCGAATATAAGCACGAAGGCACCGTAGAAAGCGTTTACCTGATTGATGACATGGATGTGGAAATGATTACCGACGGTTGCCACTTGCCCGACACCATCATTCGCCTAATCCCTAAGATTAAAGGCATAGAGCACACTGCCATCATCACCGACTCGCTCGCTTGCGCCGGTAGCGACAGCAACTACATCTTCTTGCCTGGCGCCATCATCGAGGACGGCGTTTGCAAGGTGGCCGACGGTAGCGCACTCGCTGGCTCTATCGCCACTATGGACCGCTTGATTACCACTACCACTAAGGCTGGAATCCCTCTATTCGACACCATTCGCATGGCTTCAGAAACTCCAGCTCGCATTATGGGCATCAGCGACCGCAAGGGTCAACTCGTGGCTGGCAAGGATGCCGACATCCTGCTGCTCAACCCCGACACATCGCTCAAGGCAGTTTACTCAATGGGCAACTTGGTGGACTAACCCACCCGTGCGCAAGGCGCCGAAACCTAAGCGCAAGGCTAAACAAGCCCCATCAACGATATATGAGAGGCCACCGCAAGGCAGCCTCTCATTCTTTTTTTTATGGCAAAAGTCATCATTTCATCAAAAAATGCGCATTTTTTTCGCCCTGCTCTTGCAAAAACAAATAATTATCTATAACTTTGCACCCGTCTAACAGAGATGGTGAAATTAGCTCAGCTGGTTAGAGCGTCGGATTGTGGTTCCGAAGGTCGTGGGTTCGAAACCCACATTTCACCCCCAAGAGAGAAGATTCAGCAATGAGTCTTCTCTTTTTTTTGCGTTCCACAAGCATAGCATGTGAGGCACAAGTTCTCACAATCACATCATGCGCGTTAAACCAAAAACCTTGAGGAGATCCGAGCTAAAGACCTTGTGGAGATCCGTGTTCAACAAAAAAACTTGTGGAGATCCGTGTTAAGCAAAAAACCTTGTGAAAATCCGCGTTAAGCAAAAAACCTTGCGAAAATCCGTGCAAAAGGCTACCGCCGCACAACGTCGGAGACGTTGATTTATGGCTAGGCACCACACAAGGGAGCGAAGCGACCGGTGTGGTGTAACCATGGCCACCAAGCCAAATCAGCTTCGGAGATGCT
>CALZAF010000087.1 GCA_945612775.1 uncultured bacterium
ACACCGTGCCCGACGGCGAATATTTCATAGGTGAAAACGTCAAGAAATTTATTGTTCGCTAATCCTAAATAACACTGAATCAAGCCCGGTGATGACTTCTATGCCATCATCGGGGCATTGTTTTGTGCCCTCCAGCCGAAATGCCGACGCAAAACAAAAGCAGCAATCCGCCCGCGAGTGGATTGCTGCTTTTTGTAAATATAATCACGATGTTATTATTCAAGCAGTCTGCCGAGGAAGTAAGGCAGCTGGCGACGCCAGAATGGCCAATCGTGGTCGATGTCGTAGCCCCAGTAGTCGAACCAGGCGTTGTTTACGCCCTTTTCTTTGAGGATGCGGTCCATTTGTCGAGTGCTCCATAGCAAATCTTCCTCCCAGCGGCCTTGACCTACGCAGAACACGATTTTGCTGCGTCGGTACATGTCCATCCATGGGTGGTGCGATGGCATATTTTGCAAGAAGTCTTGGGGTGAATTGGCATACACGAGGTCATCTACATAGCCGTCGAAGCCATAGCTTGCGTGATAGAGTCCGCTTAGAGCCACCATGCCGTTGAACAGGTCGGGACGGCGGAAGAAGAAGTTTGCTGCATGAAATCCGCCCATCGAGCAGCCTGCTGTCAGGAACATCTGCTGCTGGTTGTGGCGAACGTTAGGAAGCACTTCTTCGATGATATAATTGAACCAGCGTTCGTGTTGCTCTATGCGCCAGCGCTTGTCGCCGCCCTTGTTCGACCAAGTCTCGGTGTCGATGGCGTCAACGCAAATCACGCGGAGGCGTCCGGCGTCGATAAATGGGGCAAGCACATCTATCATGTGATAGTTTTCCCAGTCGAAATAACGGCCGTCTTGGCATGGGAAGGCTATCATAGCCTGACCGTCGTGGCCATATACTTTATATTCCATGTCGCGATTAAGGTAGCGACTCCACCATTTGTGATATTCTATGTGCATGGGTCTTCAGTTCTAAATTGTTCGATAATGCTAATTTATATGTGAGTAATATGAAATGGGAGAGTGGTTATCGGCGTTGACACACGGTGGCCACAAACTCATCGAGCTGCTCTTTCTCGTCGAAGGTGGCTATGAAGGCATAGTCGCCCATAGCTGGTGCGAGTGCAGGTGCCATGTTAGGGTTCTCCTTGATGGCGCTACCGTAGCGGTTGAGCACATCTTGGCGCGAAAGCACATACTCCACATTGTTTCGACGTCCGGCAAAGATGCAGAAGTGGTCGGGACCATCTTGTGCAGTGGTGCGGCGGTCGAAGGCTATCATATCTGCCCAAATCTTATACATCGATAGGCTGTGGGCATAGTTAATCATATCGGGGGTGAATCCTCCACCTGGGCGCATATTCACTTCGAGTGCCACAAAGTCGCCCACTTCGCCGAGTCCGCGGTGTGGCTTGTTGAGGCGGAAGAATTCGAGGTGCACAAATCGCGATGTCACGCCGAATGCCTTCACTGTGTTGCGTCCCCAGAAGCGCAGGTTCTCCGACATGTGCTTCTCCACGTAGTAGGTCGATTCGAGGTTTTTCTCCACGATGTCGGCGATGCTTGGAGGACACACGCACATCGATTCGGCAAGCGGTTCGCCGTGTGAGTCGATAACGGCGTCGTAAGTGCAGATGTCGCCGGTAACAAATTCCTCAATCACATAATCGCCAATGTGAGGGTCGTTCTCGAATAGGTCGCGCAGCATTTCCTCGTTCTCTATCTTGTGAGTGCCGCTTGCTCCCACGCCCACGTCGGGCTTAGCAAATAGAGGATAGTCGGCTTCAGAAGCGAAAGCCAAGGCGCGTTCGAGTCCCTCGCTGCCTTTAATCTGGCGAGCGGTGCGGATGCCGCCTTTGGCGTAGTATTTCTTCATCTCCGATTTCTCCTTTATGGCATCGATGCGGTCGTTGCGAATGCCTGTGGTAACGTTGAAGTCGGTGCGCAGGCGGGCATCGGTTTCAAGCCAGAATTCGTTGTTCGATTCTATCCAGTCGATTTTGCCATATTTCCAAGCGTAGTATCCCACTGCGCGATACATATTCTCATAGACCGTCATGTCGGCCACATAGTAATATTCGGTGAGGGCGTTCTTTAGTTCTTGACTTAGCGATTGTGGAGGGGTGTCGCCTATACCTAACACTCTTACCCCGTTCTTACGGAGTTCTTCGCAGAATAGCCAATATTTCTCCGGGAAATTTGGCGATATGAAAATGAAATTTGTCATAATTTCTTCTTAATTGAAATCAAAAAAGTAGGTTGTGCTTCTAAATAGAAAGTAAAATCGATGCTAATGCAATAGATTTTAAAAGATATTGCAAAAATAATTATTTTTATTAATTTTGTAAAATAATAGGCAATATTATTGCTAAAAAATGTGAGATTAGTGCTTTTTGAGGCGTTTTCGCCTCCGAAAGTGCCATTATCTAAGGCAGATACAAGATTGAAGATAAAGATATGATATATTTTTTAACCAGCAGTCCGAGTGTATCGATGGACGGGGCTATCAATCCCGCCAACGATTTTCTTTATAATCTTCGCCAGGTGGTGAAGCAGCCATCGCGATGCATTTTTGTTACCACCTACCCCGACGATGTGGCATTTAGCGAGCATTGCAGCGAGTGCATGCGTCAAGCCTTCGAAGACGTGGGTTTCGAGTTTGAGCAATACACGCTTCTCGACAGCCGCACGGCTCGCCATGCCCGACAATTGGTGCACGACAGCGACTTCATAATTCTCGGCGGCGGACATGTGCCGTCGCAGAACAGGTTTCTGCGCAGCATAGGCTTTGCCAAGTTGCTCAAGGGCTATAAGGGCGTGGTGCTTGGCATCTCGGCTGGATCGATGAACTGTGCCCGCGTGGTGTATGCCCTTCCCGAGGAGGAAGGCGAGGCTGCCGACCCATTCTACAAGCGCTATCTGCCCGGATTGGGGCTGACCGAGGTGCAGATTGTGCCGCACTTCTATATGTTTAAGGATTCTACATGCGACGGATATAGCGTTCTCAACGATGTCGCCATCCCCGACAGCCGCAACGGACATCGATTCTATGCATTCCCCGACGGAACCTATCTGCTCGGCCGCAATGGCGAGGAGAAGATTTATGGCGAATTTTATCTCATAGAGAATGGTGTGATGCGAAAAGTGAGCGACAACGACCAGATAGTGGCGCTGCCCATAATCTGACGCCACCACTCAGAAAAAGAATACATTACGCCCGAGAGATGCATCATAGCAGTAGCATCCCTCGGGCGAATTTTTTGCTTTTTCGGGAATATATTTCGTTTTTCGCTGTGAATTTCCTTATATTTGCAATTCAATAGCTCTGGACAAGCAGAGCCGATTATAAAAATCAACATAAACCACACAATAATGGCTAAAAAGAAGAAACCAAGCATACCGGGAGTATCGTTTTCGTGGAAAAGGGCACTTGGAGTAACCAAAATGAAGCGCGAGTTTACCAAGGCTACGGGCATACCCACCACCAAGGCGGGCGTAGAACGCAAGTTGGGCTCTATGATTTTAGGACTATTTTTCGGAAACAAGAAAAAATCAGGCAAGGACGATCATGAAAAAATATATTAGTGTATTGATGTTGATTGTGCTATTGGCTGCGTGCACGCAAGTTGCCAACCGCAGCAGTCAACAGCACACCACGGTGGCACCATTGCCATCGGGGCTTGATGTGGCGCATCTTGCCGACGCCACTGTAGCAGCACGCTTTGATGTAAACCAGATTGATTGGGATCGTGGCACCATCAGCATGGGCATTTTTGTTGAGGATCGCTATGATGCTGCTGAAATTTCGCAGTTGGCGGTGGGCGACACCTTGGCATTCGAAGGATGCGGCATTGTGGTAGATAGCATCAGGTTTGAGGGCGACTGTGTGTGCATAAATGGCGGCATAGAATTTGGTGGCGCCGACTTGGTGGCTGACGATGGCGGCACTTATCGCGGCAGAATGATGGACGACCACGGCTCATATTCATGCATAGGCAATGTGGAACTCGAACTCGCCGACGATGCGGTGCTCACCGACTGCGGCGACGAACCAACTTCGCCTTCTGTAACCATCAGCAAGGAGGACATCAGGGAATACCTCGGACAAGACAGCGTGAATAAGGATTTCTTCTGCCTGAACACCACAGTGCGCATAGCAGACGGCAAAATAGTAAATATTACCCGACGCTGGATTCCTTAATCTCCAGCATCGGGCTTATCAGTCTTATTCTACATTTTCAGATTATTGCTCGGCGAGAGATATCTTGCCGGCTATTTCTGTGACTTTGCGCGCCACTACGAGGTGGTCGATGGCTTCGTTGAGGGCACTATCTACCTTGGCTCCGCGGCGGGTAAACCCGAGTTTGCGGGCTGCAATGAGTTTAATCGATTCGCGGTCGATGGAGAATTGCTCTTTGATGGCATCTACCACCACATTCTCAATTTCACACATTGGTATCTCAGTGATGTCGCGCCCCGATGCTTGGCGATAGCTTGTGTAGCCTTCGCTTGCGTCTTGGGTGAGCCAAATCACGCGAGTGTTGCGGTCGGGGGCTGTGTGGAACGACTTCATCACCATGAGCTGAATGTCGTGCTGCAAGGTTGGTGTCACGCGAGCCAATCCGCGGAGGCGGCTGATGCGTTTGCACAGCAGCGACAAGGTGATGGGTTGCTCTACCTCGATGATTTTGCGAGCTATCTCGTAGTCGCTTTTGCGTGTCACGCCACCTATGTTTGCCTCAGTGTAAGGCACTTCGGCAGAATGAATTTCTTCAATCTTTTCGTTGGTTATATCGAATTTCTCAGGCGCTGGAGCTAGTTCTTCCTTTGGTGCTTGCTTCTGGCTATTGGCAAGAGCTTCATTTATGCGATCCGCCACGCGCTGAGGGTTGTTAATCCAATCTACCGACCAAACGCGCATCACGTTCCAACCGAGTCCGCCGAGCACCGATGGTTGCACTATCTCGCGGTCGCGGGTGGTCTGGGTGTCGCGATAGCCTTCGCCGTCAATTAATATGCCGAGCAGGTATTTGTCGGGATTCTCTACGGTGCTCACTGCCACGTCAATCTTAAATTGAGAGCGGCCTACGCTGGTAACTGCCTTGTAGCCGAGTTTTTCGATGGCTTGGGCTATCTGTCGAGCTATCACTTCGTCGTTTCTTGCAGCAAGTTGTTTGCCGTTGTGCATCAGCATCTGGCTTTCGGCAAATTCGAGGAAGTGCTTGAGTCCAGCCACGCCTCGAGCCTTCGAGCGGTTGAGGTCGATGTCGCTCGGTCGGAGCGATGAATACACGATCATCTCTTTGCGCGAACGGCTCACTGCCACATTGAGGCGGCGCTCGCCTCCGCTGTTGTTGAGCGGTCCGAAGTTCATCGACACCTTACCGGTCTTGTCGGGACCGTAGCCTATAGAGAATAATATCACGTCGCGCTCGTCGCCTTGCACGTTTTCGAGGTTCTTCACGAAAATTGGTTCATACATCGATGCAGCGGCTTCTTGCAGAGCAGCATTGCCGTCGAGTCGCTCTTGCAGCAAGTCCTCGATGAGGTTTTGCTGAGCCACGCTGAAGGCTATCACACCTATGCTGTCGCCGCGAAGGCGCTCATCGCTGATGCGGCGCACCACTTCATCTACTATTGCCTTGGCTTCGCCGCGATTTGAGCGCTGTCCGCCCTTGTCATATACGCTGTCCACCTTCACCAGGCGCACTTTAGCCTGCTGGTCATCGACCGACGGGAATGTGATGAGTTTGCCGTCGTAATATTCGTTGTTGGAGAAGGCTATGAGCGACTCGTGGCGCGAGCGATAGTGCCAATTCAGCTGCAGCGATGGTATTTCGAGCATTCGGCAATCTTCCAAGATGCTCTCGAGGTCGTCGATTTGCGCTTCGTCCTCGGCTACGTTCGAGCTGTTGAAGAAACTTGTAGGAGGCATCTGCTTAGGGTCGCCTACCACGATGAGTGCTTTGCCGCGAGCAATGGCGCCAACACTCTCGCTCGTAGGCATCTGCGATGCTTCGTCGAAGATTACGAGGTCGAACTTATCGCTGTTGAGGTCGAGGAATTGAGCCACCGACATTGGGCTCATGAGCATACACGGGCAGAGGCGAGGCATTAGGCTCGGAATCGACGCAAACAGGTCGCGCAATGCCATTCCGCGGGCGCCATTCGATATGTTGCGGTTGAGCAGGCCTATCTCGCTATTGTTGCTCACATTGTCGGTCACGCGAGGCACTTGTGCTGCCAGGCGTGCATATAGTTCTTTTTGGCTGAGAAGTCGGAAGTTCTCGGCTAATTCGCGATATTTCACCACCACGGCATCGAACATAATGCCTTCGAAGGTGCGTAGGGCAGGATTTTCGGCAATCTTGCGCTTGGCAAGAGCGGCAAAAAATGCCTTAAAGAACTGGTGGCTGAAGGTGTCGGTGCTCACAAAGTGGTCTTCAATGGCAGCCACGGCGGCATCTAAGCCCATAGCCGATGCTTGCTTGCGATATTCGCTCCAATGGTACCAGTCGCGCACTTGCGAGAGATTGCTTTTCCACTTTTTGATGCGGCTTAGCATCTCGTCGAGGGTCACGAGGTCGGGCAGTTGGTCGGCGCTGAGATTGATGTCGAAGAACTGTCGTGTGGCCTCTTGAATCGATGCTATAGTGCTGTGCAATTCGCTGTATTCCACAAGGTTGTCGAGTAGCGCGTCTATCTCGTTCTTGGTGATATATTGGTTGAATTCGCGCATCTTTTTCACCATGGCGTTGGTGGCGAAGAAGCGTAGAATCACCATTTTGCTCTTAGCCTTGCGCCACTCGTTGCGGAGCTGGTCGGCATCTTCGTTGAGCAGCGATTCGCTGTTGTCCTTCAGAAGAGCGGTGCGCTTGGCGGCGGCTGTCTGCAGCAGCGAATAGTCGTTTTTGCAGCGTTCGAGCCACTCGGTGGTGGCGTCGATGCGCTTGGTGAGGCTTGCCTCGTTGCTGATGTCGCTGTCGCTTATGTTCAAGCCCAACAATGGGTGCTGGCTTGGCTGATTCACTATGCGCAGCACGGCAGCGAGTTTCTCGGTCAACACATGCTCGTAGTCGGGGCGAGAAATCGCTGAGAGCCCGCTTATTAGCTTGTCGTTCAGTATATTGCCTTCGAGGGCGTCGCCTTCGATAGCTTCGTAGTTCATTATGCAGTCGTAGAGCGAGAAGTTGTCGCCTGGCTTCTTGTTGTGAAGGGCTTCGAGATAGGTGATTAGCTTGCTGCGCTCCTCATAGAGTTTGTCGGCGGTCAGGGCATACTCCTCGGGCGACACGATGTGTGTAACTCCCAAAGCCATGGCCAACTGATTGAGCACGTGGCGCTTGGTGACCTTGTTGGAGTGCATTTCGAGGCAGAACGGACCTAATCCCACCTTCTCGAGGCGCTTCTGCACCACGCTGAGCGCTGCCATCTTTTCAGCCACAAACAGCACTCGTTTGCCTTGGAATAGGGCATTGGCTATCAGGTTGGTAATGGTCTGCGACTTGCCGGTTCCCGGAGGGCCATAGAGGATAAATGAGTGGCCCATGCCGGCCTCGAACACGGCAGCCATCTGCGATGAATCCACTGCCACAGGCAGAGCCAACTTGTCGGGGCGCATGTCCTTATCTTTATCTTTGAGTGTAGTCACCAGTTCGTCGGGCTGCCACGCGAGGCGCTGCTCCACAAGGCTGCGAACGATGGTGTTTTGAAGCATTTCGTTGCGGTGGCTGTGGATGTCGTTCCACATCAAGAATTTATTGAATGAGAATATGCCGAGCATCGACTCTTCTTCAACGTCCCATCGGGCTTGATTGGTGATGGCTTCGCGAATGATGGCGAAGATGAGTTTCACATCCACTCCATGGTCGTCGCACGGCAGCGGATTGAGTTTTGGGATGGTGATATCGAAATTCTGTCGCAAAAATTCCACCAATGTGATGTTGAGCATGATTTCCTCCTCGCGAGTGCGAATGTGGTACATGCCTTTCTTATACACCATATCCACCGGCAACATCAGTATAGGCGCAAATCGCGGCACGGTGCTGGTGTTGCTCTCATACCATCGCAGAGCGCCTATGGCAAGGTATAGCGAGTTGGCACCGCTTTCTTCCTGTGTGCTGCGTGCTGTGCGGTAGATGTGCTTGAGTATGCTGCGTGAGGCTTCTTCGGTCTTGAAGGTGTGCAGGCGCTTGCGCGACATCTCTTCGGTTATCAGAGCCTTGGCTTGTGGCGTGCGAGCCGATTTTTCGAGTTTTCCGTCGTCGGTTATCTCCATCTGACATTCCGGTCGGGGCAAGATGCAAAATTCGGCGCCGTCCTGCAGATGGTCCTCGAGGCGGTCGATGTCGAACGACACAAACTGTATGGCGCTTTTGCGCAGATAGAGGTTGAGCATATTGTTGCGGAGCGAGAAATCGAGCAATTTTCGCTCCCAGATGTCGAATTTATTGGTTTTGGCCTCGGTGCCGCTGAGTCTCGAGAGGTCGAATTGGGTGGGCTGCTTCACGTCCGAAGCTTCGGCTTTGCGCGCTATTGCCAAATCGTTTTCCATCCATTTTGGGTCGCTGTCCACGGTTTGAGGCAGGGCGCGCACGCCGGTCAGGCGGCATTGATGAACGTCGATAGCCAAATCGAAGGTGGTGTCGAGTTTGTTGATGCGCTTCATGCCTTCGTCGATGGCAGTTTTCAGCGTGCCATTATTGGCGGTGAGGTGGGTGGTTTCGATAGGAATCATTTCGCCTATTCCGTCGGCGCATTTTATGTGCAAGAACGATTCATCGTCGATTACGCAATATGGAGCAGAACTATCTACGAGCCAAACTCCCAAGAATGCATGGCCTTTGATGAGAATCACCATCGAATTGATGCCGATGCTCTCGAGCACGCTCGCCATTAGCAGGGTTAGCTCTATGCAGTTGCCCAGACGGCTGCTTAGTACCTTGTCGGGCAGGGTAATGCGCTGACCGCTCTCCTCAAAGCTGGCAGGCGCAGGGCGATATACTATGCCCTCGCTGTGCAAGGCGCGGAACACGGCATCCACTTGGCGTATCACGTCCTGGCTGTCGCCTGTCTGATAGGCACAGAAAGCAGCATTGCCGCTCTCCTCGTCCATAATCTTGGCAGCCTTTTGCAGCACCTTCACCAAGGCGGGGTGGTTGGGCGTTACATACGACACCAATGCCTGTGGCAATATGTGCGCTCCCAGCCAGTGATCGTAAGGCATAAGCGTAATGTTGCAATTTTTTTGTGCTACATAGTCCTTATGGGCAGGGTTGTTGACGTCGGTCCATACTATTACCTCAAATTGCGATGTAATGCGCTCCGTAAGGTTCGACAGTTCTGCAAAGTTGGGCATCACCACAAAATCGTCGAGGCGCACAGCCGAGTTGGGCTGAATTACCGGCAGAATGCTGGTGCGATAGGTCTCGAAAAGTTCGCCTGAGCACTCTATCTGCACATTATGCAGAGGTTTGTCGCTGTGGTTGATGATTTCTAACGAGTTGCACACACTAAGGTTGTTGTGAGCCAACACATAGTTCACTTTGTCGATATAGTTGATTCGCAATTCGATGTCTGCCATAATGCTTTGCCTTGAGGTTTGTGATTACTGATTAAGTTTCATGCTATTGCAATCTACAAAAATAGTAAAAAAAGGCAACAAACAAGTATCGAACCGCTAAAAATAATTATTGATGTTCCGAGCTTCCTTCAGAAGCCGCTACGGTTTATCTAAAAAACACGGATTTTTACATATCTCCACAAGTTGTGCCAATCCGTGTTAAATCCACCGACCGGCAGCACAACGTCGGAGACGTTGATTTATGGTTAGCACCACACAGAGGGAGCGAAGCGACCGGTGTGGTGTCGCCCATGCCCCAAGCGCTAATCAGCTTCGGAGATGCTGATAATCACTTGCATATCACATAATCTCACACAGATCCAACAGATTTTTCAGATAGGATTATCTAACCG
>CALZAF010000088.1 GCA_945612775.1 uncultured bacterium
ACTATGTTCACAATCTTGTTAGGAACCACAATCACCTTCTTAGGAGTCTTGCCGTCGAGCCAGCGAGCTGCATTTTCGTCGGCGAGAGCCACGCGCTCTACCTCAGCCTTGTCGGTGCCGGTAGGCACTTCGATATTGAAGCGAGGCTTGCCGTTGAACGATACGGTGTACTTAACCGAAGCCTCCTTGAGGTATTCCTCGTTGCAAACAGGCCATTGCGCGTCGCAAACCGACGATTCGTTGCCGAGAACGTGCCATAGCTCTTCAGAAATGTGAGGAGTGAACGGAGCAAGAAGCACTACAACCTGGCTATAGATAGCCTTATTGTTGCACTTCATAGCACTAAGTTCGTTCAAGCAAATCATGAACGCAGCAATCGAAGTGTTGAAAGAGAAGTGCTCGATGTCCCACGATACTTTCTTAATTAGCTTATGAAGCGATTTAAGCGCTTCTGCCGAAGGTTCGCCGTCTTGGAGCACCAACTGGTCGCCCTTGAAGAATTGGCTCCACAGGCGCTTTAAGAATCGGTTTACGCCGTCGATGCCGTTGGTATCCCAAGGTTTGCTCTGTTCGAGCGGGCCGAGGAACATTTCATAGAGGCGAAGAGTGTCGGCGCCATAGTGTTCTACGATATCATCGGGGTTAACCACATTGAACATCGACTTCGACATCTTTTCTACAGCCCAACCGCAGATGTATTTGCCATCTTCGAGAATAAATTCGGCATCGGCAAACTGAGGTTGCCAAGCGCGGAAGCGGTCGATGTCGAGAACGTCGTTCGACACGATATTCACATCTACGTGAAGTGGAGTGACGTCGTATTCACCCTTCAGACCAGCCGAAACGAATGTGTTGGTGTCCTTGATGCGATATACGAAGTTGCTTCGGCCTTGAATCATACCTTGGTTGATGAGCTTCTTGAATGGCTCTTCGCTTGCGCTATAGCCGTAATCCTTCAAGAATTTGTTCCAGAAGCGGCTGTAAATCAAGTGACCAGTGGCGTGTTCAGTACCGCCGATATAGAGATCTACGTTCTGCCAATATTCGCCAGCCTCCTGCGAAACGAGAGCTTCACCGTTGCGTGGGTCCATATAGCGGAGATAGTAAGCCGAACTGCCGGCAAAACCAGGCATAGTGAAGAGTTCGATTGGGAACACTGTCTTTTCGTCGATTTTGCTGTTCTCCACCACTTTCTTGTTCACTTCGTCCCAAGCCCATACGGTGGCGTTGCCAAGAGGAGGCTCGCCAGTTTCGGTAGGCAAGAATTTATCCACTTCAGGCAACAAGAGAGGCAGACATTCCTCTGGAATCATAGTGGCGATGCCGTTGCGGTAATACACAGGGAATGGTTCGCCCCAATAGCGCTGACGGCTAAAGATGGCATCGCGCAAGCGGTAGTTAACCTTCACGCGGCCGAGGTTGTGCTCTTTGACGTATTTCTTGGTGGCAGCAATGGCTTCCTTGATGGTCAAGCCGTTGAGCGAGAAGTCGATATATGGTTTAGCATCGAGGCGAGGCGAATTGGTTACGATACCTTCCTTGGCATCGAAGCTCTCTTCGCTCACATCGCAACCTTCCACAAGGGGAACGATAGGCAAGCCGAAGTGCTTAGCGAAAGCATAGTCGCGGCTATCGTGAGCAGGAACAGCCATGATAGCGCCAGTGCCGTAGCCCGAGAGAACGTAGTCGCTCACCCAAATTGGGTTAGCCTCACCGGTGAATGGGTTGATGGCATAGCTGCCGGTGAATACGCCAGTCACCTTCTTGTCGATCATGCGTTCGCGCTCGGTGCGCTTCTTCACTTGTTCGAGATAGGCATCGACTTCAGCCTTTTGGTCGGCAGTGGTGAGTTCAGCCACGAGTTCGCTTTCAGGAGCGAGCACCATGAAGGTAACACCGAACATAGTGTCGGCACGGGTAGTGAAAATGGTGAAATGCTTATCGCTGTCCTTGACATAGAATTCCACCTCGGCACCTTCAGAGCGGCCAATCCAGTTGCGCTGAGTTTCCTTGATACTATCGGTCCAATCAAGGCTGTCGAGGCCGTCGAGCAAGCGCTGAGAGTAAGCCGATACGCGCAAGCACCATTGACGCATCTTCTGTTGCACCACAGGATATCCGCCGCGTGCGCTGAGGCCATCGATAACCTCATCGTTGGCAAGCACAGTGCCGAGTTTTGGACACCAGTTCACCATAGTTTCGCCCAAGAAAGCAATGCGCCAGTTCATCAGAGTGTCGGCTTTCTGCTTTTCGGTCATAGCGTTCCACTCATCGGCAGAGAACGAGAGTTCCTCGGTGCATGCAGCATCGAGGCCTTCGGTGCCGTGAGCAGCCAAGTGGTCGATGAGTTTTTCAATAGGTTGAGCCTTCTGCAAGGCGTTATCGTAGTAGCTTCCGAACATCTTCTGGAACGCCCATTGAGTCCAGTGGTAATATCCAGGGTCGCAAGTGCGCACTTCGCGATCCCAGTCGTAGCAGAAGCCTATTTTGTCGAGTTGCTCGCGATAGCGTGCAATGTTTTTAACGGTAGTCACTTCGGGGTGCTGGCCAGTCTGGATAGCATATTGCTCAGCAGGCAAGCCGTAGGCATCGTAACCCATTGGGTGAAGCACATTAAAACCCTGAAGGCGCTTGTAGCGCGAGTAGATGTCGCTTGCAATGTATCCGAGAGGGTGGCCAACGTGCAAGCCGGCACCGCTTGGATAAGGGAACATGTCGAGCACATAGAATTTAGGGCGAGAGTGGTCGATTGTGGTCTTATAGACGCCGTTTTCGCGCCAATAGCTCTGCCATTTTTGCTCGATTGCTTTGTAGTTATATTCCATCGTTCTAAAAAAATAGTAGATATGATAATTTTTATGATTATTCGGCTATACGCACACAAAAGCACATACCTTGTAGCGTGCCTAAGCTCGCTATCAAAGCATAATGCCACTTTTTGCACCGCAAATATACTCATAAAAAACGAGATAGCACGAAAAGTGAAGCCAATAGATTGCTGATTAGCAAAAATATCGGCAATAATGTCACAAAAAAAGCGCCCCGCATGCTGTGCCTTAGTTTCGGACTGGCGATGCGGGGCGGTGTTAGGTGACAGGGATTATTCCAGACGCAAAGCGCGAGCTATGCCGGTGTAGGTGAGCGTTACGCCCACTATATAGCCATCGACGGCAGGCACGGTGGTGTCGAACTTAGCCTTTGCCACAAATGGCGATATGCGAATCGACGAAGTGAACTCTTCGCGCTGCCCGGTAAGGAAAAATGGGGTGTCGCCCACGTGCTTATGGAATTTTATGTCGAAGTCGATTGATGCCATCCAACCAAAATCGTTAATCGAGCGTTTTTCGGTGTTTACCACCTTCTGCACGAGTTGCGGATTACCCTCCTCGTCGATTTCAGTCACATAATTGTAGTTGGCCACATTCCAGCCGTAGCTGCTCCAATATCCTCCCACGCTTGGGGTGATGCTGAAGCGCTTGGTGTCGAGCACAGTGTAGCCCAGCGAGGTGCCTATGCCCAGATATGTGGCATAGCTATTGGTATTTCCTTGCCCAGGCTTACCCGGGATGTCGGATGGGACATTGAAGATATTATCGTTGTTGAAATTAGGCTGACCAAACGAGATGTCGGCTTTGAGTTTCAATCGGCGATATCCACCAGTGAGACCGATAATAAACGTGGCGCAACCCGAGAAATCATCGCTGATGCTCGAAGTGGGGAACACGCCGCCCAGACCGGCATAGATGCCATAACTGAAGTTGCTGGCGTGAATCACCGGAACGGGTGGCAAACCGAGTTCTTCGAGCTGGTTACGCACCAAGTATTCCTCCTCCTGCAGCTTGCTGTCGGAGCTGCCATTGTTGGTGTTCTTGGCAATCTGATCTACACGGTCGGCAAAGAGCATCTGATAGTGTCGCAGGCGATTTTCGGCTTCGAGACCCGACACGCCCGAATTGAGTTCGGACTGCAATCGGCGGCGATAGTATTCGAGCACATCGAATTGCAGCTGGTGATAGCGCAAGCGTTGGTCATCCACCTTGTCGATATCGGCAAACGAGAGTTCGCAGTTGGCAATCGCCTCAGCCGCAAGGCGGTAGCTTGCCACCTTCGAGCCGGGTTCGTATTCTTCGGGCGAGATGCTCAGCGTGGCCTTAAGGTAAGAAGGCACGCCCTCAACCACCGACTTGCCGCGGAAGTCAGCCCAGATAAGCGGGCCTTCGCTCCATTTCTTATACTTGGCAAGAGGTGTCTGAGCCAACATCGTGGCTGGCATTGCCATCAGCATCACTACGATAAGTGATAATATCAGTTTCACTCTTTTCATACGGCAAAACATAAAAATTAAGGTTGAGATAAAAAACTACATTTTAGGAAAAACGATGCTATGCTTATCGCCGAAACCCATGTGTGGCGCGATAGGCATAGCATAGATAATATCAAGGCGTTATTTCAAGCCTTCGAGGATGCGTTTAAGCACCACTTGAGCCGAAATTTCGCGGTTGGCAGCCTCGGGAATCACGAGCGAGTGGTCGCTCTCGATTACGTCGTCGCTCACAATCATATTGCGGCGCACAGGCAGGCAGTGCATAAAGTAGCCATTGTCGGTAAGCGCCATCTTTTCGGTGGTAATGGTCCAGCTGCGGTCGGTGCTAAGCACTTTTCCGTAGTTAGGGTCGGCATAGGCGCTCCAGTTCTTGGCATACACAAAGTGAGCACCAGCGAGAGCCTTGTCTTGGTCGTATTCCACGATGGCGTTGCCCACAAATTGAGGGTCGAGTTCGTAGCCGTGAGGATGGGTAATCACCAAGTCGTAGCCGGCAGCGTTCATCCACTCGGCAAACGAGTTAGGCACGGCTTGCGGCAGAGCCTTGGGGTGAGGAGCCCAAGTAAGCACCACCTTCGGACGCTCCACGGTCTTATGCTCCTCGATGGTGATGAGGTCGGCAAAGCTCTGCAATGGATGCACGGTGGCAGTCTCCATGGCAAACACAGGGCGACCAGAATATTTGATAAACTGCGAGAGGATTTTCTCCTCGTAGTCGTCGGCTTTATTTTCAAAACGGGCAAACGAGCGCACGCCTATCACGTCGCAGTAGCAGCCCATCACAGGTATTGCTTCGAGCAAGTGTTCGGGCTTATCGCCGTCCATAATCACGCCACGCTCCGTCTCGAGCTTCCAAGCGCCCTGATTCACGTCGAGCACTATCACATTCATGCCCAGATTCATGGCAGCCTTCTGAGTGCTGAGGCGAGTGCGCAACGACGAGTTGAAGAATATCATTAATAGGGTCTTGTTTTCACCCAAATGTTTGTAAGCATATCGGTTAGCCTTCACTTCGAGGGCTTCGTTCACCGCCTGGCGCAAGTCGCCAAGGTCGGCTACATGTTGGAAATACTTCATTGCTTTTTGTCATTAAAAGTTCATAATAAGTTACGAAATTATAAAGTATTTTTGGGAATTGCGACACGCAGAGCGGTTTTTTATGATTTTTCAATACGAAATAACACTTTTTTCGCCATATCGTGCTCCACTCTTTATAATTAGGCTTTGTAAAGCTACTTAATCTCGCGGTGTTCGCCGAGCTTCACCTCGTTGATGTCCTTCCAGAGGAACATCTTGTCGCTTGGGCGAATCTTGTCGGCAACCTTGATTGAGAATCGCTCGCCTTTCACAGTTTTTTCCACCGGTTTGAGATCTACGCGAATCTCGTCGATGGTTACAGGCACGGCGCCTGTGGTAGGACCGGTGATGATGATTTCATCGCCCACATGCAGTTCGCCGGTTTCCATCTGAAATTCAGCCACGCCGATTTTCGAGAAGTAGCGAATGCCCTTGGCGATATACACCTTGACGCGCGTAGCCGACGACCCGTATTTCGAGGTCCATTCGCCCAATCGCTGACCCAAGTAATAGCCGTTCCAGAACCCACGGTTGAAAATCTGCTTCAGGCGTTCGTCCCAAGCAGCCACCTTCTCATCGCAGAACGACCCGTCGAGCACGGCATTGATGGCTTCGTTGTAGCAGCTCACTGCCTGGCGCACATATTCCGGTCCGCGAGCTCGGCCTTCAATCTTAAACACCCGCACGCCGGCATCTATCATCTTATTGAGGAAATGAATGGTTTTCAAGTCCTTTGGCGACATGATATATTGGTTCTCGATATCGAGTTGGTCGCCCGTATCGCGGTCCTGCACGGTGTAGCTTCGGCGGCAAATCTGGCGGCAAGCGCCGCGGTTGGCACTTGCTCCAGTCTCGTGAAGGCTCAGGTAGCATTTGCCCGAGATAGCCATGCACAAAGCGCCGTGGCAGAACATCTCGATGCGCACCGGCTTGCCATGTGGGCCACAGATGCCATCGCGCAGAATGGTCTGGTGGATGTTATACACCTGCTCGAGGTTCACCTCGCGGGCAAGCACCATAACGTCGGCAAACTGGCTATAGAATCGCACAGCCTCGCTGTTCGACACATTGACCTGAGTAGAGATGTGCACCTCCACGCCTATCTGGCGGGCATAAAGGATAGCCGCCATATCGCTGGCTATGATGGCTGAGATGTTAGCCTCCTTGGCGGCATTGATGATGCTGCGCATAAGGTCCATATCGCCATCGAAAACCACCGTGTTGACCGTCAGGTAGCTCTTCATGCCGCGTTCTTGGCACCAAGCGGCTATCTGGTGAAGGTCGTTGATGGTGAAGTTGTTCGACGACTTAGCGCGCATGTTCAAGCCTTCGATACCGAAGTATATAGCATCGGCGCCGCCCTGATGAGCAGCCACGAGCGACTCATACGAGCCCACAGGCGCCATAATTTCAAAGTCTTTTCTTTCCATATTCTGTATTTTGATGCAAAGATAGTGCAAATCGAGAGCACAAACAATAAGCTTGCTTAATTGTTTTCACCCCGATGACGCCGAAACGAGCCTCACAATCGACAGATTTGAAATTTTTTCAAAAAAATTTGATGCTCACATAGGCTCTTGTTGTAAATGCGCCTTTTTTACATTACCTTTGTCCTCTGCGATTCTCAATGATTGATAGTATAATATGACCACTTTTTTGCGAATACTCAACAATACGATATCCGATAGGCTCTTGCGCATAATGCTTATCGGGATTATGAGTGCCGTTGTCGCAAATACTGTGGTATCACAAAACAATCCCTATAAAATCAGTGACTCGCTCTATCCCGCCTTCATCAGGCTGCAACAGATGAAATATACCGCCGAGGCTTTGCCGATGGCTGATTCGCTCTATCTCGAAGCCGAAAAGATAGGCGACCACAAGGCCCAATGCGCCATACTCTGCTCGCCAATCCAAAATGCGCTGCATCTAAAAGACCTTGACCTGATGACCAAGTCGGCAAACCGCTGCCGCGAGGAATCGCTCAAATACGGCTATCCGCAATACTATTATTTCGCCTGGAAAACCGAGATATCGCTCTACGCCAATCTGCGGAAATTCCCCAAGGCTGTGTCTCTGCTCGCCGAGATGGAAAGCGACACCCAGCGATACTTCAACGGCTATGGCCGCGGCGAGTGCTATCAACTCTATGGCAACATCTACAGAATGCTTCAAAATGAGGACGAAGCGATAAAATACTACGAACTTGCGCTCGACTTGTCGAAACGCGAGACACCAGAGCAAGATAATGAGGGCATCTACACGCCACTCGCCACCTGCTATCGCTATAAAAAGATGTTCGACAAGTCGCTTGCGGTAATCAACGAGGGCCTTGCCAACATCAAAGACCCCAATGTGGTGGTGCGCGAATTTCGCATGCTCGACAACAAGTGCTTCACCCTGTTTTTCTGCGGTCGCGAAGATGAAGGCGAAACAGTGTATCAGCAGATGCAAGACCCGAAATTTGATGTAGTTAACAGCAGCACTGTATCCACCACCTTCGTCGATATCTATCACTACCTCTATCACAACGATTTCAGCCATGCCATCAATCTGGCACACGACATTAAGAACGAAGCCACCCGATATGCATGGCTGAGCAAAGTGGAGAAGCAGCGAGGCAACTATCTGCTCGCTTGGGAATACAGCGAAAAAGCCTACGGGGCACTTCAAGACAATTATCGCAAACAGCGAAACGACCTATATGCCCAAATGAACGCCGAAATGGGCAACAATTCGCTCAAAGCCGAGAATTCAGAGTTGCTGCTACGAAGCAGCAATTTGGCTCTGCACAATGCCGAACTGGCTCTCGAGCAAGAACGCAACCAAAGCGAAATGCACCGCATAAATTCGCGCAACGACAGCCTGAAAAACGCACTGCGAATAGAGCAGATGGAAGCTCGACTGCACGAGCAAAATTCGAGCAAACTGCTCCAAGAAGCCGAATATGAGCGGTCGGTGAGCGCTTCGCGCACCCGAACTATCATCTTTGCATCAGCATTCGTAGTGTCGCTCCTGGTGCTTATCTGGACTCTCAGTTCGCTGCGCATACGCCGCGAAAACTTGAAGTTGCTTAAAGCCAAAAACCAAGAACTCACCGATGCGCTTCACCGCGCCGAGGAGTCGGAAGCCACCAAGATGCGATTCCTGCAGAACATGAGCCACGAGATTCGCACCCCGCTCAATGCCATTGTGGGATTTTCGCAACTGCTCGCACATAGCCATGAGTTCAGCGAGGAGCAAGTGGAAGAATTTGTGGACCTCATCGACCAAAACACCGATACTCTGACCAATCTTATCGACGATATCCTATCGATTTCGGCTCTTGAAAACGGCAAACAGATGAAATTCAACCTCGGAGCGGTGGAAGTGAACGAGCTATGCCGCAAAGCGCTTGCCACCGTGAAATCGCGCTGCCCCGAGGGCGTGGAACTGCGCTTCACCACCGAAGTAGATGACAATTACACCTTCGTGAGCGACCGTCTGCGAGTGCTGCAGGTAATCACCAACTATCTCACCAATGCCGAAAAGCACACCGCCGAGGGCGAAATACTGCTGCATGTGTCGCTAAGCGAGAATCCGGGCATGCTCACCTTCAGCGTCACCGACACCGGCGAGGGAGTCCCTGCCGACAAAGCCGACGTGATATTCGACCGATTTGAGAAAATCGACTCGTTTGTGCAAGGCACCGGCTTAGGGCTAAACATCTGCCGCATGATAGCCACCCGCATGAACGGCGTGGCAAAACTCGACACCACCCACACAGGACGAGGAGCACGATTTGTGTTTATCGTACCCCTCGAACAAAATCAATAATTACAAGCAACGGCACCTCGCATATATAGGCGCCGACACCCTGCATAATCGTTAATAATGGAATGTGCTGCCGCCTAAGAACTCGCGCAGCAGGCTATTGCCAGGCACGCATTTGCTCGAAATGGGTTCGAAGAAGCTGAGCAGATGGCGCAGACGCGATGCCTCGGCATATTCGGGCACGTCGCGAGGCACTTGGCGAAGTATCTCGTCGGCATAGTCGCGCATCACGCCGAGTTCGAAGATTAGCGATGAATTAAATATGGCGTCGGCATTCTCCTGATAAGGGAAAATCCACTTTTTCTCGCCGCGGCGCACACTTGGCCAGCGCGCTATGGTGTTGCGCGCACTTGTGCCGCGATACTTATAGTCGCGCACTATGCGGCGCAGCAGTCGGTTATCGCTGGTGGTGAGCCAATTATGGTCGTCGATATTGATAGTGCTAAGAGCTGAGGCATATACGCGGAACTTCTGCTCCTCGGCTATCGCAGCAGTGAGTTCGGGATTCAACCCGTGTATTCCCTCCATGAGTAGCACCGTGTTAGGACCCAGTTTGAGCGTGTCGCCACGATATTCGCGCGCGCCTTTCTCGAAATTATAGGTAGGCATAGCCACTTCTTTGCCTGCAATTAGGTCGTTGAGATCGCGGTTGAACAGGTCGAGGTCGAGGGCATAGAGCGACTCGAAATCCTTCTCGC
>CALZAF010000089.1 GCA_945612775.1 uncultured bacterium
ATGCCTATAATCGACACAAGCAGCAAGGCAAGAAGCCAATAGCGGGCTGCAATGGCTCGTTTTGGTGCGTTACGGCCAGTGGCGAATGCAAGGACTGGATGCTCGGTTCGCCATTTGGCGGCGAGGTAGTCAACGACACCCTTTATCTCAATACCAATACCTCGGCTGACACATGGAATGGCGGTCCGGCTCGTGCTTCATCCACCATCATCGACACCGAAAAGCGGGTTCACGTGGGTCCGCACCAATGGTATGGATATGCCAAGAGCAGCAAGTTCGATGCCGATCAAGAGATAATTCAGGTGAATAAGCGCGTAAATACGGGGCAGCTATCGCTGTTCAATCACGCCATAGGACGCAATCACACATTCTACACCGTGCCCGATTGCCACTATGTGTATCTCAAACTCAAAGAAGGCGAGCGCTGGACCACAGCATCGGATATTAAGTTTGAGGTGGGAGAAATTAAGCTTAATGCCAACGACCAAGTGCTCGGCGACTACGATGCCTGCCTTGTGGGCGACGGCAACTATAAGGCGCAGCTCGAGCGCCTCGTTCCGGGCGATGAAGTGACGCTAAACCACTATTGGATAGCCCTTCAGGAAGAAGATAAGACGCCTATAAAAGTAGAAAATATGGTGGAAGGCAATGCGTGGATTATGCTACACGGCGAAATCACACATCGTGCCACCGATGAGGTGTATAACACCCAGACATATTCGAAGTGCGCTTACGGCAACAATAAGGAAGGCAACAAACTGTTTATGCTCGTTATCGACATGTCGTCGCACCCCGAATACGGCCGTTCGGCAGGTTGCAACACCACTGTGATGGCAACCTTGTTTAAATTCCTATGCCCAGAGCTATGGAACCTTACCAACAACGATGCCGGAGGTTCGGCTCAGATGATGCTCGACGGCGTGGTTATCAATAAGACCACCGAAGCCACCCCTCGTCCGGTGGCTAATGGCATGCTCATGTTCTCGATTGCGCCCGACGAAGATGCCGATGTGGTGACTTCGCTGGCTTTCGACGAATTGCACATAGCATCGCCCACATATTTCAGCATAGCGCCCAAGGTGCTTGCCTATAACAAATACGGCGAACTGATAGCCGACGGACTCGAAGGCGTGACCTACACCTGCAGCGAAGGCGTGGGCGAGCCATCGGATGATGGAAGCAAGATAGCTATTGGCGGAAATGTGGGAATTGGCACCATCACAGCGCATTATGGCGACGTGGCGGTGACTGCGCCTATCGATGTGGTTAACAGCGAGTTTGCTATACGCATCAAGCCAAATATACTAATCGACAATGTGCGCACCTATCCGCTCGAAGTGACCACCGAGCTCAACGGCGAGACCCTATTGTGCGATGCCCGCCGATTTGTGTGGACCGTGGGTGATGCCAATGTGGCACAGATAGAAGATGGCGTGCTGCGCGGCATCAGTGAAGGCACTACCACTATCACCGCATCGCTCGACGGCCTCAGCGACCAAACCATGGTGACCGTGGAAATAGCGCCTAAACCCGAAATAGAAGAAACATTTGCCGACTGGACGCTTACGAGCACCAATCTCGCAAGCGATGCAGTGCTCGATGCCGAAGGCAATGTATCGTTCGGCTACGAAGGCACTCGCAAAGCTCAAATCAAGTTCGAGAAGAATATGGCATTCTATAGCCTCCCCGACCACCTGATTTATGACCTCGCGACCACCACTCGACTGGTGTATGTGGAGTTTGATATCCGCTCGGGCAACAACGATGTGGAAAATCTCGTTCGCCCTGCCGGTGTGTTGGAAGCAGGAACGTATCAATTCGACCTTATTGACCTCGTGGGCGACCCCGATGACCTCAATAACTATCCAATAGTGATAAAGAGCATGCGCTACTTGCTGCACCATGCAATGTATAACAAAGGCAGCAACACCATAAAGCATAAAATAACAGCAAAATACGACCACTACAGCAGCGGTATCGACGATGTAACAGCCCAAGAATCAGCCATCGCGCTCTATCCGGGCTGCGACGGTTCGATAATGGTGAGTGCGCCCGGCTCAGAATGCGTGCAGATGAGCATTTGCGACCTTGCAGGCCGTCAGCTCTTCGCAGGCGAGGTGCGCACCGAAGGCTCTATCACGCAAGTGGCCACCAATCTGCCATCGGGGCTTTATGTGGTTAGAGCACAAGTCGCAGGGGCGGTGAGCACCGCGAAGATGGCAATACGACGCTAAATGCGCACCCCGAAAAAGCTTACTTAGATATTAAAATAAACAAATACCATAACAGCAAACTACAGAAAGATGAAAAAGATTTTACAAACAAGTCTTGTGCTGCTTGTGCTGCTAAGCGCATTTGGCACAGTGAAGGCGCAAGTAGATGTTATCACCCCCAAGCGCGAGATGCGTTCGGCGTGGGTGGCAACCGTATGGGGCATTGACTGGCCTCTAAGCACCACCGACGGCTCGGAATCGAGCATCTCAACACAGAAAAAACAGATGACCCGCATGCTCGACTCGCTTGCGGTGAATAACTTCAATGCCGTGAACTTTCAGGTTCGTGGCATGTGCGATGCCATGTATAAGTCGAGCTACGAGCCATGGGCAAGTTGGCTCACAGGCACACGCGGCAAGAATCCCGGTTGGGACCCATTTGAATTTTTCGTGACAGAGTGCCACAAGCGCGGCCTTGAGTGCCATGCTTGGGTCAATCCATATCGTTTTAACTCATCTTCTACCTCGGGTGGCTCGGCAGGCGACGGCACGGGATATGTGGAGAACGGATGGGTGATACAAGGCGCATCGGGCGGCATCTTAAATCCCGGATTGCCCGAAGTGCAGGCACGCATTGTGGACGTTTGCAAGGAGATTATCACCAAATATGATGTCGATGGCATGCTATTCGACGATTATTACTATAATGGCGCAGCGCTGAGCGAAGATGCCGACAACTATAGTGCCTATACGGCAGCAGGCGGTGAATTGAGCCAAGCCGACTGGCGTCGCAAGAACGTTACCGACCTTATGCGCAAGCTCTATAAGATGATAGCCGACACCAAGCCATGGGTGCGCTTCGGACAAGCTCCTCAGGGCGCTACCTATACCAACCAGACCCTTGCCGACAAATACGGTATCGAAAAATGCCCTGCCGCCTACGACAACAACTATGGCAGCCAGTATATCGACATCATGGAATGGCTCGACAACGGACTCATCGACTTTATCTCGCCGCAGGTGTATTGGACCATAGGCCACACCACCGACTACAGCAAACTTGTGCCTTGGTGGAGCTACATCGTAGATCACTTCGACCGCCATCTCTTTGTGTCGCAGTCGATTTCGTCGCTTAGCGGCTCATCGGACGTGAGTGCTCCTACCAGTGCTATGGGTGGCGACCAAGTGCTTGCCGACATCGACAACGCCAGCGGTCCTAACAACACCACTTTTGCCGAATATGTCAACCAAATCAAGCTCAACCGTTCGTCGTCGATTAACGGATCGTGCGGTTCGGTGTTCTATTCGGTGAAATATATCTATAATATCAGTTCAAAAATCTCGTTTGGACACTATCTCAAGCGCCACGTGTTCTCGCGTGCAGCTCTGATGCCAGCCATGACGTGGAAAACTCAAGCCACCGACCCAGGCAAGGTGCAAAACTTGGTGTTCGACGAATCAACGCAGCTCACATGGGATGCATTGCCAAATATGCGCTACAGCGTGTATGCTGTGCCTAATGGCGTAAGTCCCGATGCGTTCAACTACGAAGTAGATTATCTGCTCGGCGTAACCTACGGTACCCAGTACACCGTTCCGGAGGACTATCGCAGCGGACACTATTTCGCAGTGTGCGCCTACGACCGCTATGGCAACGAGTGGGCTCCAGCCGTTTGGACCAAGAGTTATAGCGAAACCCTCGATGCGCCGCAGCTAATAAGTCCAGCCGACGGATTTACCACCGACAGCGACTTCACATTCCAGTGGAGCTCAGTGGCAGGTGCCGAAAAGTACACCATAGATTTTGCTGCCGATGCAGAATTTAAAAATATGATGAAGTCGATTCAGGTAACCGACACCAAGTTGGACCTCTCGAGCGTGTATAACTATATTACCAAGAACGTTGACGTATATTGGCGTATCCACTCGGTGGCAAAGGGCAAGAACGATGGCGTTTCAGCCACAAGAAAGTTCCATTTCAACCTCGTGCAGATGCTCACTCCAGTGAGCGGCACCACCGACCTTGAACCACAGGTGGAATTTACTTGGACGGCAGGTGACAACACCGAGGCAACCCTCGAAGTGGCTACCGACGAGGCTTTCAGCGATATTAAGCTCACTGCTAAGTCAACCACGGGTTCGTATAAGGCTAAGGTACTCGAATTGCACCCATTGACGCTCTACTTTGCACGCGTCACTATGCGCGGCAAGACATCCGACTTCGTTAGCTTCAAGACCAAGGCTAAGCCTTGCCAAGTGCCCGAGTTTGCCAACCCAGTGAACGGCGGTATTTGCTATAACGACGCCAATATAGAGATTGTGCCTCAAGACGGAGCCGAATTTGTGACAATTCAAGTGGACCTCACCGACGCATTCGGCGCATCTAAGGCTCAGAAGCAGCTCAGCGACTTCGCTACGGGTGTTCCGGCAAGCGCCATCAAGATATCGAAGCGCAATCCTATGACCGACGGCACCACTTATTATGCCCGCGCCTATGTGAAATATTACGACGAAGAAGGCATATTGCGTCAGACCGATTGGAGCGACGTCATCTCGTTTGTCTATAAAAACGTTTCGAGCGGCATCAGCGATGTCACTGCAGCCGATGCAGAAATAGTGGTAGAGGGCGATGTGCTTTACATAGCAGCGCCAGCCCAGAGCAGCATCAGCGTTAGCGCAGTGAATATGCTCGGCGTGGCAACTGAGGTGTATGACGGCGTTACCGATTATGCCGAAATCAGCCTTCGCGACCTCGCTCCGGGCATGTATGTGATAAAGGCATCGGTGGGTGGCGAAACCTACGCCGTGAAGATGATTAAGCGATAAACACTTAGAGTCAAAATACCTAAAAAACAGCAAATTAAAGCGATGAGAAAACTATTTCTATCATTAGCAGCATTGGCCATAGCAGCTACATCGGCTGCGCAGGTGCTCGATGTGGCATCGATCGACCGCATCGACCTGCAGGGCACAAAGGCAAATGTGGTGGCAGGTTTCAGCCCCAAGGGCGATTACCTGTTGCTCACAGGCACGCAGCTCAACGGCTTGGCAAAGTATGACCTCGCCACACACAAGCTGGAAGTGATAAGCAAGGCACTCGGTGCCGGATATAACGTAGCCGTGTCGGACGACGGTTCGTCGGTGGCTTATCGCGAGGACCGATTTGAGAACGGACTCCGCAACACCGATGTTAAAGTGAAAAATTTCGCCACAGGCGAGACTCGACAGCTGGCTAAAGGCGTTCGCAACTTCAATGGCGTGAGCCTGCAAGGCGGCAATGCCGTGACTGTGACCAACGGTCGCGCCACAAAGACGGCGATAGGCAATAAGCGTGCAGCCCGCACGTCGCAACCCATGGTGGCGATAGTGGATAAGCAGCTCATGCTCACCATCGACGGCCGCACCACCGCGCTCAATCCTAATGGAGTGGGCAAGAGCTATTTGTGGCCATCGCTATCGCCCGATAAGACAAAGGTTTGCTACTATGTAGGCGGCGATGGCTGCTATGTGTGCGACCTCAAGGGCAAGGTTGTGGCACGCTTGGGCGCACTTCGCGCCGCCAAGTGGTATGACGACAACACAGTGGTGGGAATGTGCGACAGCGACAATGGTTATGTGATTACCGCATCGGCTATCGTGGCTGCCACACTCGACGGCAAGCGCCAGACGCTCACCGACTCGAGCGTGAAGGCTATGTATCCCTACGCCAGCTCTAAAGCCAAGAAAATAGTGTTCGCTACCGACGAGGGCGAGACATATATCATTAACCTTAAATAATAGTTGGCTATGAAAAGATATATATTGACATTAATAGCCGTTTTTGCTACAGTGCTGATGGCATTGGCAGGCGGAACGCTCACCAAGACCCAGG
This sequence comes from uncultured bacterium, assembly GCA_945612775.1. Lineage (GTDB taxonomy): Bacteria > Bacteroidota > Bacteroidia > Bacteroidales > Muribaculaceae > SFTJ01. The sequence goes on from CALZAF010000089.1 coordinate 6,085, forward strand.
CGAGAATCTATATCAATCCAGGCCACGGCAGTTGGGGTCCTAACGACCGCAACCTTGCCACCATCAACCACGCCACTGGCGACACACTCGGCTTCTATGAGTCGAACACCAACCTCTGGAAAGGCTTGAAGATGGGAAGCATACTCGAAAAGTGGGGTGTGCCAAAGGAAAATATCATGTATTCGCGCGTAAAGAGCGGTCCATACCCATATGTGGCAGGTGCTGCCGACGCCGAGAAATATAACCGCAACCTTACCGAGATTTCGGAGGAGTGCAATGCGTTCAACACCGACTATTTCCTTTCAATCCACTCCGATGCGGGTACTGAAGGCGGCATTACCAACCTGTCGCTGCTAATCTATAACGGCTATACCGTGCCGGCAGCCGACGACGAGAACATGTGGGAAGGCTCGCGCTCGCTCGAGTATCAGCAGACCAGCCGCGCCATGTGCGAGACGCTATGGCCAATTCTCGAATCGAACGGCATCGACGTGCTTTCGAGCACCTCGCAGCGCATCGTGGGCGACTTGACATTCTATTACGGTTATCAAAACCCATCGCAGAACGTGAAAAACGCAGCCGGCTATCTGGGCGTGCTGCGCCGCAACACCTGCAACGGATTTCTTGCCGAAGGTTATTGCCACACCTATCAGCCAGCCCGACATCGTGCCCTAAACCGCGACTATTGCGGTCAGGAAGGCTTGCGATATGCCCGCGGCGTGGCTGCTTGGTTCGGTTGGGAAACCGAAAACACCGGCTATATTATGGGCTCGGTAAAGGATTTGCACCAGATATTTGTGCATCAGTATTACCACGCAAACACAGCCTCGATGGACAAGTTTAAGCCAATCAACAATGCCACCGTAACCCTCTACAAGGGCGGTGTGGAAGTGGCTAAATATACCACCGACGGCGAGTATAACGGCGTGTTCGTGTTCGAAAACCTCGAACCGGGCGACGATTATACCCTCGACGTTACTGCACCGGGCTATAAATCGCTATCTGAGCTCAACGACGAGTACGGTCGCGAAGCCGTAACTTATACCGTTAAGGCAGGCGAAACCACCTATCCGATAGTGCAGATAGAAGTAGAAGGCTATGTGGCTAATCCTACCTTCAACTATCCCGAACCACTGCAAGAACAGTGGCTGAAGCTTGCAAGCCGCTATGCTATGCGTCAAGACTATGTGAAAAAGGCTGTTGATGTGCTCGATGGCATGACCGTTCGCCGCGAAGTGGTTAAGGGCGACTCGGTGTATGTGCTTGCACTCGATGCCGATCAGAAGCCGCACATCTATTGCATCGATGCCCGCACACAAAATAAGCTCTTCGAGGTCAGCACCCAAGGTGTTGGCACCTCGGGCGACACCAACGAACTGCTTGCCATAAGCGATATAGCCATGACCAGCGACTCGGTGCTCGTGGCTTGCAACAAGGTAAAGACCACCTTTGAACCTACCGGCGTGTTCCGCACCTATAAGTGGAATATCGATGAAAAAACGCGTGCTCCGATAGGAAATCCTACCGAATGGTTCACCTCGGCAACCAACTATACCAGCGGTAACTTCTCCAATGCCGAGACAGGCGAGACTATGGCAGTGTGCGGACGATTGGAAGACTGCTTGGTGGCAGCCACAGCTCGCAATACAGGCACAAGCGACGAAATTCGCCTCGTGATGTTTGAAATCACCCGCAAGGGACTCACAAAGACATTCCGCAATCAAGATAAGACACGATTCAGGGCATCGCTCGTGGGTGAGGATTATCAAATTGTGGCTTCGCCAAGCAACGACGAGGCATTTGTGATGGACGGCGTGCTTACCACTCCATTTGAGTTCGCCGTAGCAGGCGACGTGCAAGCACCTACCTATCGCGGACAGGTAAGTGCCGATGTGGTTAAACCAGCTGCAGGCCGAAGCACATTCTTCAAGTATGCCAAGCACTCACTTATGGTGGTTCCCGAGGTCGATGCCGACGGTGCTAACACCGGAGTGGCGCTCTACGACGTGACTGGAGGATTTGACAAAGCCATGCGCATCAATACCACCAATACCACACTGCCAGCATCTGCCGCATCGCATATCCGCGCTTATGCAGGCGTAAGCGGAGCCGACTTGTCGCTCTACCTTATCACCGATGCCGCCACAAGCCGCTTCACTACCGAGGGCGTAGAGCAGACGGTGCGTAAAGGCGTGTTTGCTCATAATCTGCAAGCCGAATTGGCTGACGGATTCTATACATTCACCTTCGATGCCAACGACGATTGCACCAACGGCGGCAAACTCAACTTCTACGATGCCTCGACAGGCGATTTGCTGCAATCGGTGGCTATCGCCGAGGTAAAGGCAGGCGCCAACGAAGTGGTGGTGGCAGTGAGCGACCTCCCGGGCGACGACGATACCCAGATAGAGTGGGGCGTGGAGGTTAGCAGCGACAATGTGTGGAACATCACCAATCTGCTGCCAAAGGAAGGCGATTATGCGCTTGGCAGAATGTATGCCACTGTGGATTGCTCGCCAGCGTCGCCAAATATGGGTAAGGTATATGTGTCGAACTATAGCGGTTCGGCTAATGCAAAGAATGGTTTATACGTCTATTCAGCCGACGATTATTCGCTTGAAAATGCTACGCCATACAATGGCGGCACATTCACCAAGCAGACCGGTCTCGGCGTGGATGCTCAGGGCAATGTTTACATTGCCGACATCGATGCAGCCAAGGCAGGGCTCTGGGTGGCATCAGCCGATGCCGTGGATGGAGGATTTGCCCAATATTTCGAGGGAACTAACACCTCGGGCATCATCAGCAACGGCGGAGCCGAAGTGGCAGGCGTGACAAGCAGCGTATCGTTCCGCGGCGAAGGCGCCGATGCAAAAATGTATGCCTATATGAAGAATTCCGACGGCAAATATGTGATAAATGTATATGCTATAGGTCAAGCCGACGCAACCATAGCCAAGACATGGGGCGTGGCACCAAGCCAGACCATAAAATTGCCGAGCGGAATGACCGAAGATGCCACAATAGTAGCCGTAGAGCAAGGCCTCTGGGTGAGCCAAGTGATGGCACTCGACAACAATAGCGAGACCAAGCCGATGCTGATGTTTATCGATTATTCGGGCAATATTACCCTCAATTTGGGTTTGGCACAGAACGAATATCTGCTAAGCGGCGTTTCGGGTGGCGGTATGGCAGTAAGTGCCGATGGCAAGACACTCGTGGTGAACGAAGCGACAGGTATGTTGCAGTTCTTCGATGTCGCTTGGGAAGAAAATACTCCTACCATCACTCCGCTCTACTCATTTACCCACGGCATAGGAGTGGCTGCGGTGAAGTTGGCTAACGGTAAAGGCATCGAGCAAATGAGCTTCGACCCGGCAGGAAACCTCGTGGCTTCGGGTCACTACCTTGGTGTATTTACTATGCCAACCGAAAATAATGCCCACGAGACCATTGCGAAGGCTATTATAGGCAAATCGAGTGGAATTAATGGCATTACTGCCGACGACGATAATGCGCCTGTAGAATACTATAACTTGCAAGGAATCAGGGTGAAGAATCCTGAGAATGGCATATTTATTCGCCGACAAGGCAAGAAGGCCGAAAAAGTGCTGATTCGGTAATGTAATATAAAAGTAAATCCCAGTTGTTTAATGGGTTAGTGTTTCATTGGGAGGGGTGCATCACGGTAGCACTCCTCCCTCCTTTTATGCAGTTTGTAATTATTAACTATCAAAAA
>CALZAF010000090.1 GCA_945612775.1 uncultured bacterium
TGGATCTGTGTGAGATACTGTGACCGATGCTTGGGATCTGCGTGAGATATTGCGGCCGAGGCTTGGGATCTGCGTGAGATATACGGGTGGTTATCAGCGACTTAGTTTATAGTATTCGCTTCAGACCTACAGCGCTGATTGTCAGCGAAACAGCAGCCAAAGCCGCAGCTATCCACCACAATCCCGTTTCCATAGCTGCTGCACTTGCTGTCACTACCACCAAGGCATAGACTGTGTAAAACAGCGCACTTTTATCTATTTTCAGCGTGTATTTGCCGAAATACACCACGCCCACTATGATATTATAAATCAAGTACCACAGCACAAACGAGATGCCCATGCCGCTGAGGCCCCAATAATAGTAGAATACCATATTGAGCACAGTGCCCACCACCACGCTTGCCACTTCGGTGAGCATATAGGTCTTGCCATCGCCTCGCGCCACTATCACAAATGCCATGCACCATGATGTGGCTCTAAACACCATTCCCACAAGCATATAGGTCAGGAATGTGAGTATCTCGAGGAACTCCTCGCTATAGAGCAGGCGCACCACCAGTTCGCGGCAGCACATCATTGCCATCACTATCGGCACAAGCACAAGCAGCAATATATTTATTTCTTGGCCCACAAATATGCCCAGGCGCTTGCGGCTGTGCTCCACGCTCGCCAATCGGGGATAGTATTCCACGCCTATCGCACCGAACACAAGGCCCACGTAGCGGTTTACGAGCGTATAGCCTGCCTGATAGTATCCGAGCTGCACTTCGCCGCCCACCCAGTTGATATATGTGCTGATAACATATGCCGCCAATATGGAGAGAAACGAACCTACCGTCATAAATATGCCGAGGCTCACAAATGCTTTGCCTTGACGCAGCACTTCGCCGCGCGGCACTGCCACTCGAGGCACCTCACGATTGCGAAAAATCAGTGCTCCCACCAGTCCGCCAAGCGAATATGCCACTATCGAGGGCAAAACGCTATCGATGCCCCAATAATAGAACATTGGCACAGAAATTATCAGACCTGCCACCGAACCAAACACCGATGCTCGCGCCAGGCGGCTTAACTTCTGCGTGCCTTGCAGCACGGCATGTTCGCCATTGGTGAGGGCAAGCATCATCACTGACGCCGACAGCATCACAAAACCCCATATATGCTCGCTGTCGCCAAAGGTAATGCGGCTGAGCAGCGGAGCAAAAGCTATGGTAAACAGCGCGCCAAGCAATCCAAGCCACATCGACCAGCTGCGCACCACTTGCACCACCTGCGCCAAGCCACTTTCTCGCCCCTGCACTGTGTTAGCTGTGATATCGCGCACACTGCTGGTGCGTATGCCCAGATTGGAACCGGTGTTAATCATATCGAGGGCGGCATTCCACAGTCCGAAGAGGCCCACTCCGGCAGGTCCGAGCCACAGCGACACGAGCTTGGTGCGCACTATGCTGCACACTATATTCACCATCTGCACGCCGCCGAATATGCCCATCGCCTTTATTACCATGCGCGAGATGCCGTTATGCTTGGCTTTTGTCATCGGAGGGTTATTTTGTAGGTATTATACACTATGGCTCTGCCTCCCATGCCGCATTTCTGCAGCACAAGGCCTTCGTTGAGGTAACGGCCGCGGTCTTCGTTCGATGTGCCGAAGTCGAAGTAGCGGCATCCGTTGCACTCATTATGCAAGATGTGGTTATAAATGGCTGGAATCACGCGATACTGCCACCCCGACTGCGTTGCTGCGGTGTATTGCGAGTGCATAACGCTGCCCATGCGATAGGTAACTACGCCTCCAAGCAGTTCTCCGTCTTTCTCAGCGGTGTAGAGGCGTATCTCGCCGGGGAAACGCGATTTCAGCAGCAGTATTTCATCGAGGCTATGCACCGGTGCGGCATCGTAGCGCTCGCGCAGAAGCTGGCTTAGCACTTGCCAGAAGTCGGCAAACCTATCGCTCTCGCCCACGCTAATGCCGTTCTTGCGGGCATACGCCACCGACGATTTTGCGCCGGTATTGAAATGCAGCGGACTGCTGAGGTCGATGGTGCTCGACACGTTGCTCACCGTTAGCTCTGCGCCGTGGCGGAAGAGTGCATACAGATCCTCCTCGGCTGGATAGGTGTGATAGATATGCGGCATAGCGCGATATTCTATCGTCTCGATGCCATCGGCTTTGAGGTATTCCACTGCTGCATCCATCACCCGAAGCATCACCACCACATTGAAGTGCAGCAGCGGCATAATCCAACCGCCAAATGTGAGGCCTTGATGCGAATATAGCACACTGCCGTCTCTATTGGCTGGAAGCAGCGCCACAAGTCTATCGCCTTGATAAGCCATAAGCGAATAGTCGGCAAAACGGTGGCTGTGATAGTCCATATAGTCGCGACGATGCAGAAACGAACTGTTTTTCGCCGTTCCCACAAATTCGTCCCACTGCTGCTTGAGTGAGGCGTCGTAGCGCACTATTTTCACCATTTCTTCGCTCATAATTTTCGCCGATTATCGTCGCATCCACTGTTCGGGATTGAGTTTTGTTTTCTCTTTGCGGATTTCGAAGTGCAATATCGTGCGATTGCCGTCTTCGCTGTCGCTATATATCTTGCCTATATTCTGATTCATCTTCACCTTCTCGCCTGTGCGGACATAGATTTCCGACAGATTCACATAGATGGTGAGATAACTGCCGTGGCGAATCATCACCACGGTGTTGAAGCCTTCCTGGCGGAATATTGCCGACACTTTGCCTTCGTAGATGGCATGTGCCACTGCGCCTGGCTGGGTTTCGATGTCGATTCCGCCGTTGTCGGTGGTGACATATTTGAGTTCGGGGTGCTTATTCACGCCGAAGTGGCTCACTATCTTATATTTGCCCGTAACTGGGAATGGCAATTTGCCCTTATTGCTCTCAAAACTGCCCGACAGCGCCACATCTACCTTTTCCGGGGTCTTTGGCGTGGTTTTGGGCTTGGTTTCTTCCTTCTTTTCGGGTTTGGCGTCTTGTTGCTTACCCTCCGACTGGCTTTCACCTTTCTTTCGGCGCTCTTCTTCAGCCTTCTGGCGCGCCTTTTCGGCTGCTATGCGTTCTTGCTCTATCAGGCGGTCGAGGGCTTCGTCGAGGGCTTTAGCTTTCTTCTTCTTTTCGGCAAGTATCGACGAAAGCTGTTTGCCTTCTTTCTTCAATTTGCTCACCACATCGCTCTGCTGACGCTTTTTCTGCTCGAGCGTGAGCTTTGCCAAGTTCTGGTCCTTGAGATTATTGCTCTTGGTGGTGGCAAGGGCGTTGATGTGGGCGCGACTTGCTTCGAGGCGCTTCTGCATCTCTCCTATCTCCGCGCTCTGGCGCTTTTGCCATGCCGAAAATTCGCGCAAATAGCGCATTCGGCGCAATGCCTGATGAAACGAAGCCGATTGGAACACAAACAGCAGTTTGTCGAGCGACGAACTGTGTGAATGTATCTTTCTGATGGCTTTGCCATACTCGTCGCGCATCTCTTGCAGACGGGCTTCGTTGGCTGCTATGCTGTCGTTCACGCTCTGCAGTTCGGCATTTATCTCCTCGAGCTGCTTGGTGAGGGCATCGATGGAGCGCTGCTGCTCGCCTATCTCGGCGGTAATGGTGTTGAGCTGATTGAGCTGTCGGCGGGTGTCGGCTTTATTTTTGTCAATTTGCTTTGCCGTCTCGGTTATCTCGCGCTGAGTCTTTGCTTTCTGCTGCTTTATCGACTTCACAGTCTGTGCGCTGACGGTGCTAAGCGCCATCGCGCCAACCACCGCCATCAGCATTATGCTCAACACTCGCTTTAGTTTCATATATCTCTATCTCTCTGTAGTTTATCCCCTTTAGTTTTCTATCACTTTGTGGTGGTCGCACCGAGCGATTTTAGTATCGCCGAGGCATCGGTCTTTCTGTATCCGCTTGGTATCTCAAGCGAGTTGTCCACGCTGCCGTTCCACTGCAGGTTCTTCAGGTTCAGGTCGAGCGTTACAGGCTTGCCGGCGATTGTGGTCGAGGCGTTGATTAATGTAGCCACTGTGCCTGCCACTGTGCCGGTGGTATTGCCATAGAGTATGTTATAAATCGATGCTTCGCCGTCGGGATACACGTCAAGCGCCACCAGATGGTTGTCGGCATCGAAGGTATAGGCATAGCCAAATCCTTCGTAGGTCTGTTTCGGCGTCAGGGTCACCACGCCGTCTTTTTCGTTCAGCGTCACATCGCCGCTCATCTTGTTGCTAAGGGTGCCCTTGCCGAGTATGTGGGCGCGTCCGAGTAGCAGGTCTTGCATTGTAGCCACATCAACCGGCACGCCGCTGGTGAGCAACGATGCCTTTTCCTCGATGTAGATGCGATGAATGCGGTCGATTATCACTATCTTATCGCCTTCGATATGGATTTTTGCCACTTCGATGCCAAATAATGGTCGCATCGATATCGAAATCGACTTGCCGCGCACCATCTTGAGCTGCATCGACGACGACATGCTCTTGCCTGCGCCAAGCGCCACTTTGCCGCCTGCCGTCAGGGTGTTCCAACTTCCATATTGGGCTATCGCGGTGAGTCGGTCCTTGCTCGACACATACTCTCCGCCGCTGGTTTGACCCGCATTCTGCTTTTGGCTGCCGCAACTGGTGGCAAGCATGCCCACCAGCACAGCCATTATCACTAATTTTATGGTCTTTTTCATTGTCTTATAGTTTCGTTACTTAAAGAAATATGTTTTATGCTCCACTTTGCGCTGAAGCACTTCGTTGTCGGGATTTATCACTATGGCTTTCTCCCATTGCTCTAAGGCGTCATCGGGGCGGCCGTTCATAAAGAGTATGTCGCCATAGTGCTCCAAGATGGTCGCATCTTGCTCGATATTATTTCCCTGCTCTTCGTCATTGCTCTTTTGGGCTTCGATGGCTTTCTCCATATAGAGCAGCGCCTCTTTATAGTTTGCCTTAGTAAACAATATCCACGCATAGGTGTCGAGATATGTAGGATTGTCAGGCTCTGCCAATATGGTGCGATAACTCATCTGCTCTGCCTTATTTAGGTCGCCACCCATGCAGCACAGATTGTAGGCATAGTTATTGAGCGTACTCACCTTGTCGGGGTAATACTCAAGTGCCTTTTCATACATCGGAAGCACCTTTGCCGTGTCGCCCGACTGATAGTAGGCGTCGCCCTTGAGTTCATACAGGCTCGAAAGTATATCGGCATCGGTGGGATCCACCAAGGCTATTGTCTTGTCTAATTGCTCCTGGGCTTCATCGAATTTATACTCTTGCAAGTAGATTATGCCCAAAAGTCGCATTATTTCGATATCGTTCTCGTTGTATTTCAAGCCTATCATGCACGCATCCTCTGCATTAGCAAAGTGATATTCATTGGTATAGCAATATGCAAGCATGCGCCAACGGTCGGGGTTCTTGGGTTCCATATCGAGCCCGTAGGTGAGCTGCTCGGCTGCACCGCTATAGTCGCCCATAGTCCATAGATAGTCGGCAAACAGTTCGCGGATGCTATATTCGTGTGGATGCTCATCCACGAGCACTCTGAAGAGGTTAACGGCGCGGTCCGACGAGTCGCGGCTGTGCACCAGTTCTGCCGAGTATTCAAGCAGTGCTTCGCGCTTTTCATCCACACTCAGTTCTCTATTGGTCAAAGCTTTATACATCTGCTTATCATAGTTCACGGTGTCGCCTTCGTTCTTGTAATATTTGGCGCGTTTCAGATAGATTCTTCCGTTTTCGGGCTCCAAGCGCTCGGCGCGGTCGAAATATGCATCCACGCTGTCGGCTTTGTGATAATAGGCATAGATGTCGCACATAAACAGGTTGTAGGTCACATTCTGTGGCGCTGTAGCCAATAGCGAATTGCACTCTTCGAGGCACTTAGTAGTGTCGTTGAGCGTCATATATGCCACTGCTTTGTCGGCTGTCGTCTCTATGTTCTTGCCCACGAGGGCCTCGATGCTTTCGTAGATGCCTATCGCCTTGTCGAATTTGCCGAGTTTGAAGTAAATATCCGATAGTGGCTGGAGCACATACTCGTTGTTGGGGAATCGATTATTAATTTCTTCCCACACCGCCACCATCGAGTCGGGCGGTAGCACAATCTGCGCTATATAGGCGTAGTTGCAGGCGTCGATGTAGTTATCAACGTCATTCTCATAATATTCTCGTATCAGGCGCTCTGCCAATCCCACTTCTTCTACCGTCACGCCTTTTTTCATCGTGGCCACACACATCCCAAGCCTATTGGCAATGGAACTATTCGCAGGGTCGATTTTTCGGGCATAGCGCAATATCTCAAATCCTCGCGCCACCTCATCTTCGGCGATGCAGCGCTCTGCCTCAAGAAACAGATATTCTGCCTTGCGGCGCTCGCTATCGCTCACTTTGCGCTGTTTGTCGGGGAAAAAGGAGTCGAACGTGCGCGGCTGTTCATCGATGGTGCCCGCCAAGAGGGGCAACATCACGCTCAGCGTGGCTATAACCGCAAATACCTTATTGTTTGCAAAAATTTTCCTCATCAAAAAATTCTATATGTAACAACTAAATTCTTACTATTTCTTCTCTTCTATGCGCACATCACTTCACTCCGGTATGACCGAATCCACCTTCACCGCGGGTGGTCTCTTCGAGTGTCTCGGCAGCTTCCCACTCCACCTTCGAGTAGTTGGTTACCACCATTTGGCATATACGCTCGCCGTTCTCTATCACAAACGGCTCGTTCGATAGATTAATAAGTATCACGCCCACTTCGCCGCGATAGTCGGCATCGATGGTGCCTGGAGTGTTGAGCAGAGTGATGCCTTTCTTCAGCGCCAAGCCGCTTCGTGGGCGCAACTGGCACTCATAGCCGTGAGGCAGCTCTATGCTTATGCCCGTGGGCACAAGTGCTCTTTGCATAGGCTCGAGCACCATCGGCTCGCTCAGATAGGCGCGCAAGTCCATGCCTGCGCTCTCTGATGTACTATAACTTGGTAACGGATTATTCGAACGGTTGATTATCTTTACTTTCACAAAGTCCATCTTATTTCTTCTTTTTCTTAATAAATATCTTGCGAAAATAATGAAATCTCGCCAATTCGAGGCTATCATTTATCATAAATAATTATAAAACCACCCGAAAAATTGGTCCAATGCTCCCGATTAGGCATATTAGCCCAATACGCACAACAAAAAAATGCGCGGCAGCCCTCTCAGCTCCGCCGGGGAGCGTGATTTTAGGCTGCCACGCTTATTGTGTTAAGGCCAAGGCGCTTTGGCTTGGCTCAATGACTCATTTTTGCATCAATATTGATGATCTTTCTCTGCCAATTCTTCGGGGGTAACTGGCTTGCGGGTTAGGCTATACCATGCGTATATCATGTAGGCTGCCACCACTGGTATCACAAGCGATGCTAAGCTCATCACTCTCAATGTGAATGGGCTCGACGAACTATTCTGAATTGTCAACGAGCTGCTCACATCAGTCAGTGATGGATAGTAAGGCGTTGAGTTATAGCCTGCTATCCAGAATAAAGACATCACCACGAGCACTGTGCCTATGCCAACATACCAGATGCCATTGGTGTAGGTCTTGCATAGCAAGGTGCGGATAATGCCCACAAGCACGAGCACCACGCCTATTAGCAACACCACTGCCACCCACCACATCTCGAGCAGGTTGATCAGATATTTATACTTCACTGGCACAAATTCGTGTTCCGACACGGTCATAAGGCCTTCCGAGGTCAATAGCACACCCACAAATGCCAAGAACAGCACCACAAACACGGCTGCATTGATGAGCAGCTGGCGGCGGCACCACTGGCTGAAGGTTTCGTTCACGCGTGTGGTCTTGATGATGAAGAGCACTGCCAATGTGCGTGCCAAGAATAGCACTGTGAAGCCCAAAAGCAGGTTCTTGATGTTGAAAATGGCTTCGATGCCGTGGGTGCTGCTCCAGGTAGATATCACTGGATTGCCGGCTTCAACAAGGCTTAAGCGATTAACGGTGAATTCTGCTCCGAAGAAGAATGTAGCCACTGCCACACCGAGCAATATAGGCGATATCAAGCCGTGCAGCGTGAGAATGGTGTCATACACCATTGTGCCATATAGGTTACCACGGCGACGACGGAATTCGTAGCTAACGGCTTGCAGCACAAAACCTGCCAATATCAGCATCCATAACCAATATGCGCCACCGAAACTGGTGCTATAGAATAGTGGGAATGAGGCGAAAAATGCTCCGCCAAACACCACCAGCATCGTAAACGTAAACTCCCACTTGCGGCCTATGGCATTCACCACCACGTCGCGGCTTTCCTTATCGGGAGTCTGCAATATCAACGATTGTCCGCCCTGCACAAAGAGCAAGAACACTAAGAGCGCTCCTAATACCGAGATTAGGAACCACCAATATGATTGAAGAAATTCGTAACTTATCATATCCTTTTAGTTTATTGAGGTTAAACTTCTGGCGAACAAATATCTTCCTTCGAATGCTTGTCGATTTGGCGAACCAAGATGCTGAGTTCGGCTGCAAGCAGTCCGGTGAAGATGATTGCAAATAGCACAAAGGTGACGATTACCGATGTGGTAGGAATAGCCGAAACTGCTGCCTTGGCTGGCATCAAGCCCTCGATGAGCCATGGTTGACGGCCGCACTCGGCTGTTGCCCATCCTGCTTCCGAACATAGCCATACGAGAGGTATGGTGAGCATACTCAGCAGCTGTATCCAGCGGTTGCTGATAAGAAGCTCTTTCTTCTTATACACAAGCACCAATATCAGAGCTATAAACGCCAACAAGAAGCCTCCGAGAAGCACCATGATGTGGAACATATAGAATGTGATAGGCACATTTGGAATTGCTTCTTCCACATTGTCGAAATAGCCGTAGCCGAAGTATTTATAATTAGCGTTAAGCTCGGCTTTCTTATCAGCCATAGCTGCCACGTCGCCTTCGGCATAGGCTTGGTCGAATTCGCGCAACGACTGGTGCGCTGCCTTGCCGCGGGCTATGCGCTCGGCAATAGGCACGTCACGATACACTGTGTCGCCCTGCTCATTCAGTCCATAGCCGCGAACTATATCGGTCACGCCTGGCACAAACGCATCAAAATCGCCTGTTGCCAAGAACGACAATCCCTTGGGGATGGCTATATTGAACACAAATTCATCTTTGTCGTCGTTCCATGTCTTGCCTGGGGTAAGGATGCCGAAACCGGTGATTTCTTGTCCTTCATGGCCGTGATAAACACCTTCCATAGCTGCAAGCTTCATAGGTTGTACGCGTGCCACTTCCTTTGCCGAACCGTCGCCGGTTGCCATGGTGCCAAGCATACCTATCAGTCCTACCCATCCTGCAAGCTTGATGCTGCTCAATGCTGCCTCTACATTGCGCTTCTTCATTAGCATCCAGCTGCTTACGCCTATCACGAAGATGCCCGACAAAATCCATCCGCTCATTACTGAATGGAAGAATTTATTGATGGCTACTGGCGAGAATGCCACTGCCCAGAAGTCGCTCATCACGTTGCGCATCTGCTCTGGATCGAATTCCATACCCACCGGATATTGCATCCATGCATTTGCCACCAATATCCATAGCGCCGATATCGACGAACCTATGGCGGTGAGCCATGTGGCGGTGAGGTGGAAACCCTTGCTTACCTTCTTCCAGCCGAAGAACATCACGGCTATGAACGTCGATTCCATGAAGAACGCCAGCAAGCCTTCGATTGCCAACGG